>JAISFI010000131.1 GCA_031263685.1 Dysgonamonadaceae bacterium
GCGGTATAGGGCGCCAAAACGCTGCCGATATTGCTATCGTCATAACTTGTTTTTCCCGTATTCAAATCGGGATAATCTCGTGGAGCGGTTAATTTTCCGGGTATCAATACATTGGTATAAACACCGGGCACCTTGTAGCGGACGATATCAATACCAACTTCCTCCGGATCCGGATCATGAGGATAGTTCCAGTTCGCCGGATTGTGCCAGTCCTGACTGCCTGCCGCCGCGTTTCCTGTCCATTCTAATGAATCGGGAACAAGATATGTGTTGACTGGTGGGCGAAGTTCTACCAGCGTTTGCCCACTATAAACCTCCACATAAAACTCTTCAACTGTATGCGCAGCCGTGAACGTAATACTGTCGCCCGTGCCATAAGACGCCGGTTTATCCGCTACATTCGGGTTCTCACGATACCACACATAAGTATAACCCGATTCCGACGGATAGTAATGGATAGTATTATCTCCATGCCTCAGAAAATAATCCGGTGCATAAAACGGTGGCTTGCTGTAAGTGCCGAAATAACTGCACAGCGGCGAAACGGGATTTCCGCCGCCATCGTCATTGAGGCGGATTTGAAAGAAACTTCTGGGGTCTGCTACATTCAGGCTGCTGAAATCGATCGTAAAGACAATGCTTTTCGAATCGCCCTTTTTAATATATCCTTCATCCTCCTCTACTCCCTCTCCCAGTTTCAGTGTCTGGATACGTTCAAGATCGCTGCCATTCAGGAAATAGGCGCTGATGTATAAAGGCCCTTTAAAGTCGGCATCTCCGGTATTGATCACGGTGAATCTGGCGTTTACAGATGAATAAGAAACGAATTCGGTATACTCAATGACTGGATTCAGTGTGTTATCATATTCCAGCTTGGGGCCATAACTGAGCATTGTACCTTCGTCGTTGAGCAGGGTAGCTTGTTGCAGAAAGTTGTTAAAAGGCTGGAGGTAATTGCCACTGGCGTCCACAAAACGGGTAGCAGGATTCAGCGGGTAACGAACGGCTGTCAAATCGTCGTTAATATAAACCGGATTATATCCGTGCTGATTCCAGACGGATCGCGCCGGCGCCCATTGTTCGGGCGTCAGACTGCTGTATTTGAGAATCCGGACGTTGGTGCCTGTTTCGGTTTTTGCTAATGCTCCGGAAACAATGATATCGGCATGGCCGTCCAGATCAAGATCTACAATGACAGGGTATTCGGAGTGAGTAGCGGAAAAACAGGAGCCGGCAGTTATATCCTCTCCATATTTATTCATTATACGTAAATCCGTTTCATCCCTGTAAACCAGTTCGGATTCCCCATTCTGGTCGAAGTCGAACATCGACATGGTTGTAATGCCGGAAGTATCACTCGTCTTTTTTTGCCAAAGTTGCGTAAACGTGTTATTTTGTGCATTGTATTCATACGCCTGCATTCCGCTTGGATATGTAAAGGCGAAATCGACATTTCCATCACCGGTAATGTCTCCTGCAAATATACGGGATGTCCGGACGATCGTTTCCCCAGGGTAAATCGTATTTCCTATCTGAGTAGAGGTAGCTCCATCCCAACAATACACATGATTTCCGGCAGATACAAGGACGTCCAGATCGCCGTCGCCGTCTATATCGGCTACCGAAGTCCATCCGTCGGCGCCTCCGCTGCTTGCCAAGACAGAGGCTGTATTTCCTTCGGTTCCGTTTCGATTAGTGATGTTTAGCTTGTAAGTGGTATTTCCGCCTATTACTTCCAGCAGACCGTCGTTGTCTATATCCGCGAAAACCGGCATTGCTGTAGAGTAATCAATATCACGTCCGGTTTCTTTTTTGCCGATTCCTCCCGCTGGTAAAGTGAGGAGCAATGTCCCGGTTTCGCCGTCGTATATCTTATTGGCGGCCAGAATTTCCATCCATCCGTCTCCATTGACGTCGGCTCCTATCAAACTGATCCAATTGAGATTTGATAGGCCGACCATAAATGAGACTGTTGTTGTCCATTTCCTTTCTCCAAATTCATCATAGCAAATTAATTGCTGCTGATCGCTTGGATCATTGTCGGCCACCGTAGTTGCAACTACAATTTCCCCGTATTCATCATTATCAACGTCTGCAATAAACATGCTTTGTGTCAGATAGGTATCGCACCATGGAACCGGAAATTCTTTTCTTAATGTCAAATCGTTATTAAGTACGATAATTGTGTTTGTGGCATAATTATAGCCACCGTTTAAGGTGTTAGCGTATTGTGCACCCGGCACAACTACTTCCGGATAGCGATCACCGTCAAGATCGCCGACGAAAGGCGTTGCCAGCGGATAAACGGGAACAGTACTCTCGCTTGTAAGCTGTATGTCCCAAATCATAGCCGTTGGTTTTACCGCACAAGCATCATCTATTACGACTTCCGGTTTATCACCGACATTAATCAGCACAACCGCCGTATCGGTTTGTGCGCCGCATGTAAGACTGTATTTCAGGCTGTCTTGACCGATAAAGCCTGCAGCCGGTTTGTATGTGATAACTTTAAGAACCGGATTCAAAGCTGCTTCTCCGTGTAGCGCTGTTCCAGCGCCAAGAATATCCGAATCGTTGAAAAGGCGTACGGAGGTACTGCTAACGCCGCAGGAACTTAACTCGCTTTTACTCAATACGTCGATGGTATCCCAATCCAGCGTTTCCGACTGTCTCGGTTGGATAAAAACGTTCAATGGTTTCGCTTTCAAAGCAAGCTGTGCATGCAGGTGTATGCCCCAGGAAAGGACGAAGAGGAGAAAGAAAAAGCATTTCCTGTTGAGTGCAAAGAAAGAAGGGTGCAAGCCGAAAGGAACTGTGCAGCGATTTTCTCCTGTTGAAGTGAGTGTGAGACCTTTTAGTTTCATAAATGGATTGTTTTATTGTGAATAATTGTGATATGTAATGACTTTGTTGCGCTCGACGTAGCGTGGACGCCAATGTCGTCAACTTAAGAAAAAATCGTCTCCCGTCATTGCGAGCGAAGCGAAGCAATCCAGCTAAGACATACACTATGGATTGCTTCAGGCTTCGCCTTCGCAATGACGAACCCTTAAGTTGAGACATTGGCGTGGACGCTACGCCGAGCGGGGAACGCGAAAATTTGTTATTTGTGAACATTTGCGTTCTGTATAGACGAAAAAAGCCTCCGAAAAAAGGAATAATTCCTTTCCGGAGGCTTCGAAATGAGACAGATTTGTGGACAGGGACTACATCCGCACCACAATAAGATGTGTGTGTGTGTGTGTGTGTGTGTGTGTGTGTGTGTGTGTGTGTGTGTGTTACGAAATTATTCGGAATGTCCAAATAATTCTCGTTAATAAAATATAAAACACTACTGTTTGTTTCCACAACCATAATTAAAGACTTTGGGCGCAAAAGTAATGCAAAAAAATGGAAAACAAAATAGTTGGTAAGATTTTTTTGATGAAAAATTTCTCTATAAATTCTTTTGTTATGTTCTTTTTTTACTATCTTTGCGGCGTTTTTTAGCAAAAGATTATTTGGGAAAGTTCGATCCATATAAGATAGATTTGAAAAGTATGAAGGAAGAAGTCATGATGTATGACTACTTACTTGATAACAAATTTTTCATTGATATTGATGGAGCGGAATTTCAAAAAGGGAAAGTCAAAGTACATCTGACTGTTGAGAAAAGGTCGATGATGTTTGAGTTGACCTTTAAAATAGAAGGAATTGCAGTCGTTCCGTGCGACCGTTGTCTGGACGACATGGATTTGCCGGTTACTGCACAGAATCGTTTGATTGTTAAGTTTGGAAAAGACTTTTCGGAAGAAAGCGACGAAGTCGTAGTTATTCCCGAAGATGAAGGCGTTATTAATCTCGCATGGTTTCTGTATGAATTTATCGCTTTGTCGCTTCCAATTAAACATGTACATGCTCCCGGAAGGTGCAACAAGATGATGTCGTCCAAGCTGAAAAAACATTCCGTTAAATCGGAAAATGACGAAGACGATTTTGTCATGGACGACGGAGACGATATGGTCATTACCGACGGCGATGCTTCGGAGAGCGAGAACGAAATTGATCCCCGATGGGAGGTATTGAAAGGACTGGTAGAAAAATAGCATTTTAATAAAATAAATCAAATAAAAAATGGCACATCCTAAACGAAGAACAGGCAAGTCAAGAAGGGACAAAAGAAGAACGCACGATAAGGCGGTAATCCCTACATTAGCCATCTGCCCTGCCACAGGAGAATATCATTTGTATCACCGGGCACATTGGTACGAAGGAAAATTGTACTACAAAGGAAAAGTAGTGGTTGATAAATCTGAAGCTTAAGTATACTGAACTTCAGATTAAATAGAATAAAGGCCCTAAAGATTACATTCTTCTTAGGGCATTTTTCTGTATATGTATGATTTTCCCTAAAAAATGTTACAATGAGTAAAATACAAGCTGTAATTGCCGGTATATCGGGATATGTTCCGGAGTATATAATGACCAATGATGAGATTTCGGCTTTGGTCGATACTTCCGATGACTGGATACTGTCGCGTATCGGTATTAAAGAGCGGAGGATTTTGAAGCGGGATGAAGGAGAAGGCGTAACGTATTTAGCCGGTAAAGCAGTGCAGGATCTGATGCGAAAGACGCGGTTTAATCCCCTGGAAATAGAAGCTGTTATTTTTGCTACTTCTACTCCGGATTATGTAATGCCTAACGCTGCCGCGCTGACTGCTTACAAGAATGGCATGACGAATGCTTTTTGTTTTGATCTGAGCGCCGCTTGTAGTGGATTCATTTATGCATTGGAAGTTGCTACTTCGTTCATTTCATCCGGGAAATACAGGAAAGTATTGGTATTGGCTGGGGATATTTTGTCGGCAATTACAAATTATACGGATAGAAATACTTGTCCTATATTTGGTGATGGATGTGGCGCTGCCTTACTGGAAGCCACATCAGAGAATGTAGGAGTGATCGATTCTATTATGAGAAGCGATGGCAACAGTTTGGCGTCATTGCATCAGTGGGGCGGAGGCTCTGTTTTTCCGGCCTCTCATGAAACTGTAGATAAAAATATGCACACGATTTGGCAGGACGGAAAGGTTGTTTTCAAACAGGCCGTTTCTCAAATGTCGGATACTTGTCTGGAATTGATGGAGAGAAATCATCTCTCGAAAGACGATGTTAAGTGGGTAGTTCCCCATCAGGCGAATTTGCGCATTATTGACGCAGTGGCCAGCCGGATGGGCGTTTCTTCCGATAAAATAATGGTCAATATCCAAAAATACGGCAATACGAGCGCCGGTACGATTCCGATTTGTCTTTGGGACTATGAGTCGCAACTGAAAAAAGGGGACAATATTATTCTTACGGCTTTTGGCGCCGGTTTTACCTGGGGTGCTACTTACCTCAAATGGGGATACGACTTTTGTACAAGGCAGGATTTGTAAATATTGTAGGGAATCCGAATGTAGGGAAGTCTACATTGATGAATCTGTTGGTAGGAGAGAGGATTTCGATCATAACCTCCAAGGCGCAGACTACGCGGCACCGGATTATGGGGATTGTCAATACGCCAGACATGCAGATTGTCTATTCGGATACGCCGGGTGTGTTGCGGCCTAACTACAAATTGCAGGAATCCATGTTGAATTTTTCGGAATCGGCTTTGGGCGATGCCGATGTCTTGTTGTATGTGACGGATGTGGTGGAAAAGATTGATAAGAACGATTTTTTTCTGCAGAAAGTCAAACAGTTGACATCGCCTGTTTTGCTGTTGATCAACAAGATAGATTTAACCGATCAGGCTGGTTTGGAACGTCTGGTGTCACAATGGCACGAAGTCCTGCCATCGGCAGAGATACTTCCCATATCGGCATTGAATAAATTCAACATCGACCGAATAAAAAAAAGGGTAGAGGAATTGCTTCCCGATTCTCCTCCCTATTTTGAAAAAGATGCGTTGACCGATAAACCGGCACGTTTTTTTGTGACGGAGATTATCCGTGAAAAGATACTACTTTATTATCAGCAGGAAATTCCTTATGCCGTAGAGATTATCGTAGAGCAATTTAAGGAAGAAAAGGAAATCATCCGGATCAAAACGGTAATTGTAGTTGAGCGGGAAGCGCAGAAAGGAATTATCATCGGGCATCAGGGGCAAGCGCTGAAAAAAGTCGGCATGATGTCCCGTAAAGATATTGAACACTTTTTCGAGAAGAAAGTTTTTTTGGAAATGTATGTGAAGGTAGAGAAAGACTGGAGGAACAGAGACCGTTTGCTCAAATCTTTCGGTTATAACCTGGATTAGCGCCGAACGCTGATTCTCAACTCAAAAATAAAAATTATGGGCAATATAGTAGCAATAGTGGGACGACCGAATGTGGGAAAATCCACGCTTTTTAACCGGCTTACACAAACCCGCCAGGCAATTGTGAATGAGGAAGCAGGTACTACCCGTGACCGTCAATACGGCAAAGCGGAATGGTCGGGAAAAGAATATTCCGTGATCGACACCGGCGGTTGGGTAGTTAATTCTGAGGATGTTTTTGAGGAAGAAATCAATAAACAGGTGAAAATCGCGATAGAAGAAGCCGATGTGATTCTGTTTGCTGTGGATATTCAAGTCGGGATGACCGATTTGGATCAGAATGTCGCCAATATCCTCCGTAGAAGTAATAAGCCCCATTTGCTGGTAGCCAACAAAGCCGATAATTTTCAGTCTCATGCCGATGCGGCAGAGTTTTATTCATTGGGACTGGGCGATCCGATTTGTATTTCATCGATCAATGGATCGGGTACCGGCGATTTGCTGGACAAGCTTTTCGAATTATTTCCGGACAGAGCGGAAGATGTGATAGAAGAAGAATTGCCCAGAATCGCTATCGTTGGCCGTCCCAATGTCGGGAAATCGTCTCTGATAAATGCCTTTATCGGTGAAGAACGAAACATTGTGACCGATATTGCCGGCACTACGCGCGATTCTATCTATACGAAATATAACAAATTTGGTTTGAATTTCTATTTAGTGGATACCGCCGGTATTCGGAAGAAAGGAAAAGTTAATGAAGATTTGGAATATTTCTCGGTTATCCGTTCCATTCGAGCGATAGAAAATGCCGATGTCTGTGTTTTGATGATCGATGCAACACGCGGCATTGAAGGTCAGGATATGAATATTTTCTCGTTGATACAGAAGAACAGGAAAGGTTTGGTCATTGTTGTCAATAAATGGGATTTAGTCGAGAACAAAGAACAGAAAGTTGTCAAAACCTTTGAAAATGCCATCAAAGAACGCATTGCGCCGTTTACGGATGTTCCGCTTATTTTCACTTCGGCGCTGACAAAACAGCGGATTTTCAAGATACTGGAGGCTGCAAAGGAAGTCTATGAAGTCCGGAAATCCAAAATCACCACGCACCAGTTGAACGAAGTATTGCTCCCCTTGATAGAAAATACGCCGCCGCCGATGATTAAAGGCAAGGTGGTGAAAATAAAATATATTACTCAACTTCCTCATACACAAATACCCAGTTTTGTCTTTTTCTGCAATCTTCCGCAATGGGTGAAAGAACCCTATAAACGTTTTCTGGAGAACCGTATCCGGGAAAACTGGAATTTGAAAGGGACGCCGATTAATATATTTATGAGGGAAAAATAATTAAAACATAACAGTCATGAAAAGTTTTTTCAAAACACTTGTTGCATCGATTTTAGGATTCTGTATAGGTGCATTGGCTTTGACGGTCTTCTTATTCCTCATTTTTTTTGGTATTTTGTCCGGGGTGGAAGGCACCCATGTCTATAAACCGCAGCCGAACGAGATTTTGAAAATAGAATTATCCGGCATCCTGAGTGATAGAACGGTAGACGATCCTCTTGCCTGGCTGTTCGGTAAAACTTCTCAACAACAGACGCTTACAGATGTTCTGGATGCTATCCGAAAAGCGAAAGAAAACGATCATATCAAAGGTATCTATCTCAAAAACGGGCGTTTTTTCTCGGCGGGAACTTCTTCGCTGAGCGCCATACGGCGGGAACTGAAAGACTTTAAGGCAAGTGGAAAATTTATCATTGCCTATGGCGATGATTACTCGCAGGCTTGTTATTATGTTTCCTCGATGGCCGATAAAGTGCTGTTGAATCCGCAGGGCATGATCAATTTGCACGGGATGGCTTCTACGAGGACTTTTTATAAGGGTTTGCTGGAGAAACTGGGCGTCAAAATGGAAATATTCAAAGTCGGCACATTCAAGTCGGCGGTAGAGCCTTATATGCTGGACAAAATGAGCGACGCCAACAAGGAGCAACTGGCTTCCTATATGGGAAATATTTGGAAGAATATTTCTTCTGATATTGCAGAAGACCGGCTTATGAGTGTGGAACAGTTGAATCTGCTGGTCGACTCCGGCTTGATCTTTTCGCCTGCCAGACGTCTTGTCAAGACCGGTTTGGCCGATTCTCTGATGTATTTGCCGCAAGTGGAAGAATATTTGAAACGCTTATCGGGCGCCGGAGAAGATATACATTTGTCGCAGGTAAATGATTTGAGAGCTCTCCCTTTCAAAAACGCTAAAATATATAACGACAAGATTGCCGTATTGTTTGCCGAAGGAGAGATAACGACTACCCTCACTGGAATTGCTGCCTCCGAGAAGACTATTACGGATAAAGAATACGTGAAAGAATTGCAGCGATTGAAAAAAGATAAACAGGTAAAGGCCGTTGTCTTACGCATCAATTCTCCGGGTGGAAGCGGATATGTTTCAGAACAGATATGGCATGAAATCATTGCTTTGAGAGAAGAAAAGCCTGTCGTCGTTTCCATGGGAGACGTAGCAGCTTCCGGAGGATACTACATTGCGTGCGCTGCCAACTGGATTGTCGCAGAGCCTACTACGATTACCGGATCGATAGGCGTCTTCGGTATGTTTGCTACGCTGGAAGGATTGTACGGGAAAGCCGGCCTTTCTTCGGATGCCGTAAAGACGCATACTTTTGCCGATTTCGGCGATTTGTCGCGTGACATGAGAACAGACGAAAAGCAACTCGTACAGCATTACGTAGAACATTTTTACGACGTCTTCCTTACCCGGTGTGCCGCAGGACGGAATCTGCCCAAAGAGACAGTAGATTCTATCGGTCAGGGGAGGGTATGGACTGGTGAGCAGGCATTGGCTATCGGTCTGGTCAATGAGTTAGGCGGATTGGACCGTGCAATTGAAGTAGCCGCGATGTGTGTCGGACTGAATAAATTCAGCCGGGTAGATTATCCGGAGAAAAAGGATTTCCTGTCTTCTGTGATGGATAATAAGATGGATGGAGTGAAAATGAAAATCATGCAGGGTTTCCTGGATGACGAAGAATATCGCCATCTGATGTTGGTTCGGCATATCAAAGAAATGGATATTATACAAGCGCGTTTGCCTTTTGAATGAAACGATTGAATGACCTCCCCCTTACATATTTTATTACTTCCCTTTGCATTGTTGTATGGATGTGTTGTTGAGATACGGAATCTGCTTTTTGATAAAAAACTGTTGTCCGCCGAAACATTTCCGCTTCCTGTAATCTCGGTAGGCAATATAGCGGTAGGAGGGACAGGTAAAACTCCGCATACGGAGTACCTTATCCGCCTGTTGCAGGATGATTATAAAGTGGGCGTGCTCAGTCGTGGCTATAAGCGCAAACGTTCCGGATTTGTCCTGGCCGACAATACTGTCACCAGTCGGGATATTGGAGATGAGCCTTACCAGATGTGGCGGAAATTTCCAGGTATAACACTGGCCGTAGACCGTAAACGTGTGCGTGGCGTTCGGAAGCTGCTGGAATTGCCAGCCGGGCAACGTCCTGATGTTGTTTTATTGGACGATGCTTTTCAACATCGCTACATACAACCCTCTTTATCCATATTGTTGACGGATTACCGCCGTTTATTGCCGGATGACTGTTTGCTACCGGCAGGCCGTCTTCGCGAGCCTGCGAAGAACAGATGCCGGGCGCATATCCTGATTGTTACCAAGTGTCCGGAAACGATTCAACCGATCGACCGCCAAGCGATTACACGACAATTGAATATACTTCCCCATCAGACTTTATTTTTTTCTTCTCTCCAATATGGTCGTTTGCATGCTGTTTGCAAGGATAAGAACAATCTTGTGCCCGAAATGCCATTGGAAGCGCTCGAAGCACAGGATATGACCGTATTACTGTTGGCCGGCATTGCCCGTCCGGAGCCATTGATAGAGAAGATTTCGCAATATACAAAAAAGTTGGAGCAACGGCTTTATCCGGATCATCACACATTCAGCAATAAAGAGCTATTGGAGATCGCTGCAAGTTTCGTCCGTATCGATGCCGAACAGAAAATCATCATCACTACCGAGAAAGATGCTGCTCGACTGGCATCTCATCCGGCGCTTCCCGACGTTCTGCAACAATCTCTCTATTATCTGCCGGTAGCCGTGATATTTGATAATGAAGATTTATTCACGCAAAAAATAAAAGAACATGTTAGCACAGTTGAAAGAAACTACCGCCTGGATTCAGGAGCGGGTAGCAGAAATTCCTGAAATAGCCATTATTTTAGGTACGGGATTAGGAGATTTGACGACATCTATCGAGGAAACAATCGCATTTTCGTATGAGGAGATTCCTCATTTTCCGCTTTCTACGGTAGAAGGCCATCGAGGAAAACTGATTTTCGGGAAATTGGGAGAGAAAAAGGTTATGGTCTTGCAAGGCCGGTTTCATTATTACGAAGGATATGATATGAAACAGGTAACATATCCTATTCGCGTAATGCAACTGTTAGGGATAAAGTACCTTTTTGTATCGAATGCAGCGGGAGGGATGAATCGGAGCTTTCAGGTTGGAGACATCATGTTGATTGAAGATCATATCAACCTGTTTCCGGAACATCCGTTGAGGGGTAAGCACGATCCGCGCTTAGGTCTTCGTTTTCCGGATATGAGCGAAGCATATTCGTTGGAACTGCGGCATGTAGCTCTTGAAATTGCTAAAGAAAACAATATCAAATTACAGACTGGTGTGTACGTCGGTACGCAAGGCCCCAGCTTTGAAACGCCTGCCGAATACAATTATTTGCGGATAATGGGCGGAGATACTGTTGGCATGTCTACTGTTCCCGAAGTGATTGTCGCCGTAGATGCTCAGATTAAGGTATTGGCCTTTTCTGTTGTCACCGATTTAGCTATTGCCGGCAGGATAGAAAAGGTTACTCATGCAGAGGTGATGGAGGCGGCGAAGTTGGCACAGGCTAATTTGACGTTTCTGATAAAAGAAGTGATTACGCGAGTAAGCGTCAGTAGATAAGAATTAAAAGTGAAAAGTGAAAAATTAAAAGTTAAAAGTGAGAAGGTATGAGCAGGACAGAGATAGAGACGATAGGTGAGTTCGGATTGATTCGCCGGATGACGGAGGATATTGAACTTACGAATGAAAGCAGTGTTGTAGGGGTTGGTGATGATGCTGCGGTGCTTAACTATGCTGAAAAGCAGGTTTTGGTGACTACCGATCTCTTGCTGGAGGGTATTCATTTCGACTTAACTTATGTGCCGTTAAAGCATTTGGGCTATAAATCGGCGATTGTGAATTTTTCGGATATTTATGCCATGAATGGTCGTCCGAAGCAATTAACGGTTTCTTTAGGTATTTCAAAACGTTTCTCTTTAGAGAATATCGAAACTTTTTATGAGGGATTGAAACTGGCTTGCGAACTATATGGTGTCGACTTGGTGGGTGGAGACACTTCCAGTTCGTTGACGGGCTTGTGCATCAGTATTACATGCATCGGAGAAGGAGAAACGGAAAAAATTTCTTACCGTAACGGCGCCAAAGAAGGCGATGTGATTTGTGTAACAGGCGATTTGGGCGCTGCTTACCTGGGATTACAATTATTGGAGAGAGAAAAGCTTGTATTCAACGCATCAGTCAAAACATCGGTCAACGCATCACAGCATGTTCAACCGGATTTTTCGGGAAAAGAGTACTTACTGGAACGCCAGTTGAAGCCGGAAGCAAGGAGAGATATTATTATGGCGTTGGGAGAGAAAAACATTGTTCCCTCGTCTATGATTGATATTTCCGATGGTTTGTCTTCCGAACTCTTGCATATTTGTGCGCAGAGTAACGTCGGCTCCTTGATTTATATGGATAAGATACCGGTACATAGCGATACCCAACGCATGGCAGAACAGTTCGGTATGGATGCAACAACCGTAGCTTTGCACGGCGGAGAAGATTATGAATTGTTATTTACTGTTTCCGTGCCGCAATATGCAGAATTGTCTACAATGAAAGAAATTAAGATTATTGGGCGGGTAGAGCACGCTTCTTCTGGCAATCGGATGCGAATGCCGGATGGAGAAGATATTGAGATTGTGGCTCAAGGATGGAACGGATTTGCAACTCCGGCATGATCCGGCAAAAATTGATGAATAAAGACAGTCGCTTGAATCCGGAACGGATTCTATCTTGGTAGCCCGAACGTTTTAACGTCGGGTGTATGTGCGACGCGGAAGTAGAGCGGCGAAGCCTCGAAATATTTTTATGTCCAAAATATTTCGGGGCTTCGCCG
>JAISFI010000132.1 GCA_031263685.1 Dysgonamonadaceae bacterium
CAGTCATCTGGCAAACAAGCAAATCAAAGCATTGCTGACGCAGGCGGCAAAATGTGCCATCAGGTATGATCCGAGCATCCGGAATTATTATCAGCGAAAAACGGCTGAGGGTAAAAACCGGTGGCTTGTGGTCAATAACGTCAGAAACAAATTGATACATCGCATTTTTGCCCTTGTAAGAAACAAACAGCTTTATCAATTGGAATACATTTGTCCTAAAAAAACAGGGACGTAAAAAAGATTTGAAATTTTTATGAAGAAAATTTGGATGTGAACATAGAATTCCCGATGTGAAACGTCGGGTTGGATGTACAACGTTAAGGTAGAGCGACGAAGCCCCGAAATATCTTTGTATAAAATATTTCGGGGCTTCGCCGCTCCGGCACAATGATGCATGATTCTAACCCGACGTTAAAACGTTCGGGCTACCGAGATAGCATCCGTTCCGGATGCCTAAACACCCGTAATTCGTAACTCTTAACTTTTAGTTCTTAGTTTTTACTTCCTACTTCTCACTTCCCATCAACATTCCACCCTTTCACCTCCACCACCGGATTTACTCCGGATCGATGCGAATACTCTATCAGCACACGCTTGCTTGCGCCCGGAACGATGGAAAAATAGTTATCGTCGTAAAATACGGGAAGTATACGTTTACCAGTGTTGGCATCCACTAAAGAAATGCGGTTGAAGAACGCCACCGGATTCCCTTCCGGATTATCCAACACAACCTCGACCTTACCTTCGGACAGGATTTTTGTGCGGACATTTATCCTTGCTTCCCGCATGGCGGCAAGGCCGGAGTACGTTCCCTGTTCGTTGGGATACCAATAGAGATTGTCGCTCAACAAGTTCTTGTTTGCATCCAGTAATTGCAGATAAAGAAAACCGCCATTATCTTTCGTCAAACGCGCGATACTGTTTTTCAGCAACATGTACTTCTTCGCGTCGGACGCACCGATGTAAGACAATTCCTGAGCAAGCAACGTTTCCTTCCCCTCCATATCATAAATCTTGACAATCATCATGAGGTCGTTGACAGGCTCAAAGCGATTGTTGACCACCATTACCCTGCCGGAAGTCGGATGGCACATAATGTGCAGCATTTCACTTCCCTTGCGCAGTCCAAACAGAGCAGCATTGGGGTCAAGATAGCAATCATACATCTGGCCGCGCATGGATGTCCACGGATTTTGGGTTTTCCAGATAATTGTTCCCGTATACCATTCCCAGATATGCGAACTGAAACCCTCTATCAATGCTCGATATTGATTGTAATTCACTAATTGCGCTTTCAACGCAAAATCCCGAATGTCTTTGGGCGCTCCGTAAGGCTCTATATATCCCTCGTAGCCAACGCCTGTGTAGGTATGGTACGTCCAAACGGAGTCGACATCTTCCTTAAACCGTGCCGTCGGATTATAGACCGGAGGAATCAAATTGTCCGCAGGAATAAAACGTTCCAGCGACTCATAATCTCCCACTCCAACCGATCCGACTTCAGAATTGAACGGCCATGTCTGTTTCTCCCAAAACGATTCTATCGGCTGTATAGTATAAGGTCCGTCGCCATTGCTGCCGATTGCATTGTACGACCATTCGTCGGAATTGGAATAGTCGAGAAAGCGGCGGGTACCGTCCAAACGCGGCAGCAACACATCGCGCAAGGGAAACAGAATATCTTCCGGCGGCTGAATTTCATTCCCTCCGCACCACATGGCCAGCGAAGGATGATTGCGTATCATCTTAATCATGTCGGCAGCCGATTCCACTACCAGCGCATGATTGTCCGGATATTTGCGGCGCGTCCACTGGTCGTCGGCTTTCATCGCATCTTTCCAGCGGCCATTACAATCGCCGGAAAACCAAAAATCCTGGATGACCAGCAAGCCGTATTTATCACAAGCCGCGTAAAACTCCGGACGTTCGGTCAGCGCACCGCCCCAGATGCGGATTAAATTCAAGTTCATATCTCGATGGTAACGGATTTCTGCATCATAACGCTCATCCGAAAACCGAAGCATCGCATCGGATATAATCCAGTTGCCGCCTTTGATAAATATCCGCTGTCCGTTCACCAACACCTCCATGCTGCGGGTAAGGATATTCCAATCGGTTTGGATTTCGCGGACGCCGAACGTGAGTTGTTCGCTATCGGAAGGCGTTTTCCGTCCGTCCTCCGTAAATTCGAGAGTAATGGGGTATAGCGGCTGTTCGCCATATCCGGACGGCCACCAGAGTTTGGGATTTTTAAGCGTGTAGTCGAGCAGAGAAATTTCTGCCACAGCGTTTGCAGCTACCTGTACCTTCTGAGAAACAGTTTGATTTTCCAGCTTGTAAGATACGGTACCCGATATTTTCCGGTTGCTTGTATTTTCGAGTTCTACGCTGAGTTTCAAGGTAGCGTCGGCTTGCGCGCCCCGGGGCATCCGTTTGCCGGGAACGAGCGTCACGATGTGTGGATTCTTCAGGTTTACGGCGCCTGTCTTCTCGATGTAAACCTTGTCCCAGATGCCGGTATTGCGGTCGCGAATGGGCTGTATCCAGTCCCAGCCGGCCACGTACTGGTGGGAAACGTTGGCGGCAATTCTGCCATCGCCGCCCTGTCCGCCGTTAGGTTCTCCAACAGGATTGACGGGGTAGACGATTACGGCCAGCCGGTTATTGCCATCTGCAGATAAAAACTTGCCGATATTGAACGTTTTGCGAAGAAACATACCTTCGTAAGGTTCCGTATTGACCTTCCGGCCGTTCAGATAGATGTCGCAACTGTAATTGATGCCCCGGAAGGTGAGCCACACTTGCTCATCGCCTTGGGGCGTCTTTTCCTGAAAATCCTTCACAAACCAGTAGGTGTAATAATCTCTGCCGGTGTAGTAGATGTCGGGAATCTGATTATTGTTCATTCCGTAAAAAGGGTCGGGGATTTCTCCGTTTTCCAGTTGAGTGGTTAATACCGTACCGGGAACAACGGCTTTTTTCCATGCCGACAAATCATACGAAGGAACAGACAGGGTTTCGCCCTTTGCTGTGGTTTCCGTCGAAGGTAAACATTTCCATCCCTCATTCAACTCGTAGCGAGTCTGGGCATGGAGAAAGGGGGAGGAAAACAGGAGGGAAATGATAACGGTCTGTAATAAAAATAGTTGTTTCATACGAAAATAATTTGTAGCTTTTGTTCACAAAATTACATGAAAAATTCGGAGTTACAAATATATGCAATGAAAAAACTTTCTGACGGGTCTCTCGCAATCGGAGCGATATGGCTCACGCAATTTACATGTACGGCTATTGTGTGCCTGCATACACCACTGTTGTGAGCCTCATTACAATGCTGTTGTGAGCCTGCTCACATTACCGGATCCTCTCAAACCATGGCAAACGATTCAAAGGTACGTCGATAGTGATTGTTTGCCCGCCTTTGTGAATGATTCCCTTGTCGTCCTTCCAGCGTCCTTTGGGCAATTGGACAGAGCGGATATTTTCTTTGTTAATCACCGGAGCGACCATGTATTTGTCGCCCAGCATGAATTGGTCTTTACATTCGGCAAAACCTTCACCCGGAAAAGTGTATTCAAGGTGTTGCACCACCGGCTCTCCGGTTTTTGCCGATTGCCGGGCGCAATTCAGGATGTAAGCGCCGAAAGATTGATGTAAAAACGCCGCACTCTTTACGAATTCCAGATTGTCTTTACTTAAAATCCGCCAGGGAGCTACCGAAAACTGCATCATAGGCATCAAGGCGTGTACTTGTGCAGAACGTACAATCATCGTTTGGTCAAATTCATCCTGCGCGATATGGAGGAAAGAGGAATATTGTCCGCCGCCAATCATATCCGGGCAGGTATAAGCATAACCCAACAAGCCCGCTGCCAGCATCTGCGGAATCAGTTGCCGTACGGCCGACCATGAATAATCTTTATCGCCAAGACGCTGCACCAATGCCTGTCCGCCCATTTTCCAGCAGGCGCGGTATTCGTTGAACGGAAATTCCAAACCAATTTTTGCATACGCAAGCGTGTGGTCAACGGGGATTGCATCTTCCTGAAAACTAACGATATTTCTGTCGTTATAAATCTGATTATCGCCGGCATCGAATTTAAATCCGTCAATCCCATATTCCTCTTGCAGGTTTTTCAGTGTTGTCACAAAATAGTCGGCGGCTTCGGGATTGAGCAGGTCGAAGCAGGCGCTTTGTCCATTCCACCATTGAAGGACTGCTGGATTTCCGTTTTTATCTTTGATAAGATAGCCTTTTGCCGCCAGCATCCGGTATTCGGGACTGTCGGCAGAAACGAAAGGACAAACCCATAGCATGACTTTGAAACCCCATTGATGCAATTTCTCGACCATCGCCTGGGGATTCGGAAATTTATCGGGTTTAAACTCAAAATTGCCATAGTATTTTTGCCAGTTGTCGTCAATCATCAGGACGCCTGTCGGAAAACCGTTTTCAACGATATTTTCCGCATAATTCAATATGTCGGTTTCATTCTGATTGTACATCAGTTCAATCCACGTATTATATTGAGGTTGAGTAAAAAACAAAGAGTCCGGCAGTTGTCCGTCTGGTGGAAAATGTTTTGCGCAGGCAGTCATGTATGCGTCGCGCAAGGTAGCGCCTGCATTTACGACTTCGACTACTGCATACTCGGAACGGATTGATATGGCGCCTGTTTCCGAAACAGAAAACCGGAACGGATAATCGCTCCATACATACCTTCCCCTGTTCGACAACAATAGCGGGACGACTTGATTGTTGGCATCTTGCGTTCCCAGATTAAATTCTTCCAAGGCTTGGATGTATGGCATACGTTCGCCGTAAGCAGTTACACCGCCATACCAATATTCGTTTTCAAGCGGTCTGATTTCCAGTACTTGCGCTGAAAGCGAAATGCTTGTCAATAGACAAATGAATGTATAAATTTCTCTCAACATAGATGGTATTTTCTGCAAAATGAGGAATGTTTGTTGAATAGAAATGGGGGCTAAAAGATTTTTAGACACCCCATTTCAAGTGAGGTCTGTTATTGCGCCGTGAATGTTACGGTATATTTTTGACCTGCAGTAGCTTGTACCAAGGCAAAATATTCGCCGTCGAGCGCTTCCATATTGTAAGTAAATCCATCTTTCAAATCGACGGTTACTTTGTAATATCCGGCGGCGGAAGGAATTTTCAGGCCGTCGCCTGCCGCTTCTACGTTATCAAAATATTTTTGATTGATGATGTATTTGCCATAATCGGGCGTGGCGAGGTGTTTCGAGAAGAATTTCACGTCGCCGCTCCAGCCATTGTTGTAGAAAACGGCCTCATACACTTGTTTGCCGGCGTCTTTGCGATACAGACACAGATACGCTTCGGGGTTCCAGACTACGGTGGTAGCCGATTCAAATTTTGCCCAACTCCAACCGTCCATGTAAATCACATCGGGATAACCGCTTTGTTTGCAAGCATAAATCGTTGAAGCAAACGGGTCGATGCGAATGGTATATGCGCCGGAAGTGCCTACAACAGTCCATGTAGCATTGCCTTTGCCGGAGAACGCATCAGGGTCGGGTTCGGCAGTGGTCAAATCCGTGCCTGTCGCCGTGAAAGTCTGGTCTTTCGTCAGGTTGACTGTACCTTCGTAAACATACAGTGATCCGGATTTCTTTGCCAGGTTGCTTCCTGCAAAGACAATTGCGGCAGGACTGGGAGCGCCGTTGATGTTGATAGCGCCGTTTGCCAAAAATTCAAGCATTTTTGTTTCACTTTCAAGGCTAACCTTCGTATAAGCGGTTCCGTCGTAAAACAGCTTGATTGTCAACGGGCCGCCTGCCGAAGTAATAAAACTTGCCGATGCATCGTTTCCGGTTCCTGTTTCAATCGTATTGTTTTGATAGATAATATACTGCTCCTGTCCGCCAAGTTTGAAACGGAAAGATCCCGGATTGATATTTCCCCACATATCATCTACCGGATCGCCGCTGCCTGTTGCCGGTGGCGTCCAAGTCCAATATTTCTTCGAGCCGGAAACAAATTCGGTCATTTTCATTTTGGCATTTTCTGTGGTAATGTCACCATCTGCCCAATGACCGGAAATATTACCCAGAATGTAAATGGGGTCGGCCTGCGATTCCGTCCACACTTCATCCGATTGAGCTGCCGAAAATTCAAAAGTAATCGGATTGAATCTAACTTCCATGTAAGTTTCATCGGCGCCTCCAACCGTGAGGTCGCCATCGGCCAGCGAAGCAATCACGCCGGATGTCTGTCCCCAGTATAAACCGCTCTTGTCGGCATTAGCGTAAATTTTGCCCGTTGCATTGGCCGAAATTAAGTCGTTATAAACAA
Source organism: Dysgonamonadaceae bacterium (assembly GCA_031263685.1). Classification (GTDB taxonomy): domain Bacteria; phylum Bacteroidota; class Bacteroidia; order Bacteroidales; family Azobacteroidaceae; genus JAISFI01. The sequence continues at coordinate 6,335 of JAISFI010000132.1, forward strand.
AGACGCCATCGGCAGCTTTTTCCATCGTACAGACTTTGTTTCCAATGACCAGATACAGATTGTCGAAAACAGGGATCGTTACTCCTGTCAGGGTCAGTTCTTCGGTATTCGATCCGTTGTCGGTGTTTTTCAGCGTAAGGCTGATTTTCACATCGCCTGCCGTTACGTTTTTCGGCAACGGAAGTACTAAATCCAGATTCAGATTATACGACGTTCCGGTCAACATATTGGTTGTTTCCCAAATGTCGCCGGCGGCATTACTGAACTTGACGGTGTAAGAACGTAATCCTGTTTTGTCGCTTAACGTTCCTGTCAGATGAATCACATCGCCGAAAGCCACAGAAGAAGAGGGCGAAACCACTGCATTTTCGATCACCGGTTTGTTGTCGCTACTACCGGTTTCAGATTCGTCGTCTTTACACGACCAGCATAATACGGAGCAAAGCATGCTCATCCATAAAAAATTTCCCAATAACCTTTTCATACTTATTAAATTAAAAAATGAATACTATATAATTCACAGTTTTTTCTCAAAAAAGATATCACCCTGATAAACCACCGAAGCATTACCTGCTATTTTCACCTGATGCTGCAAGTAATTGTAGCCGGTAACAGCATCCCATACATCTTTGTTTGCCAGGCGGATGGCATATTCGGGACGCGAATAGAGCAACGGTTCCGGGTCGGGCAGATTCAGGTAGAGGTCATATATGCCGACCGGAATATCATGCGGTAGACCGATACCGAATTTCAATTCTACCGGAATCATGGGTTTCCAGAAACGCGGGTCTTCGTTTACTGCAGCGATATAGATTTCGCCGGTAGTCGTGTTTTTCAGTACAAACTCCATTTTACGCGGATTGTAGAGGCTGGCATAGCCGATGTTGTTTATTGCGAGTTCGATCTTTATCTCGCCGTTCGGAGCTGCTTCGTCGCTGTATGCGCCGGTTTGTAATGTAAAGCGATAGCCGAGTTCACGAATGATATTGTCCATACAACCCAGTGTTTTCCATCGGTCGTTTACTCCATGGTAATAATCCTGATTGAGGAAACTCCAGTGCAGACGTCGCATCTCGCTTTCCGCTTTGACGCAGTCGGCAGGGTCAACGCCATCGGGCGGGCATGTTTCGCCGCCTACCGGCAAATAAACGCCTTCGCTGCCGATGTAGTTTTTTTCTTCCTCTATCTTGGATGTATAAGTGCCGTAATCGGTGGCGCTTGCCATAAAACAATCGTTGTGATGCCCGATTCGTGCTGCTTTTGTACCGGAGAAAGCTTCATTGTAACCGACCGGCGTATTCCGCTGAACATAGTCTGTTTTGTAGGCAGGCGTGCGCACTTGAATCATCCGGCGATCCGGTAAAGTTTCCAACATTTTGTTGAGGATTGTTGCCCGAATACCCGGCGTTTTCAAATTGTTCGACGAATAGTACCACTCGCCCCACGCACCGATAAATCCGGCTTGAAGTACGGCGATAACATCCGCATTTGTTTCAAATACAGGCTGCAACTGTTCCAAATGTTGCAGGATAATATTCAATGACGCATCGGCTTCATTTTCGTTGCTTGAATAGGCAAAGCGTAGCACGCATTTCAATCCTGCGACGCGGAGAATAGTCATATCTGCGCCTATCTGTTCCAAGACCTGTTGCGACAATGCCTTGTCTTTGAAATCTTTCAGATAGTAAATGCGGTATATCAGTGAGATACTCTCATTGCGATACGATTTCAGCGTATTTTCGTCCAAAGGCGTCGCCGAGGTTCCCGAACGACTTTCCGTATAGCGGTAAAATCCTCGTTCCGGATTGGGAAAGATGTCGTAGCTGGCGGTATAATTGACTGTCATCAACCGGCTATCTTTTTCCGGCTCCTTTTCAGTATTGCTGCAAGCTATCAGCCCGCATATCATAAAAATCAATAATCCTTGTTTCATCATTTTTATTTTTTTTGGCATGAGGGTAAGTCCTCCTGTTAGTTGTTGTATCCGGGATTTTGAAACACCAGTCCTTTTCCATCCACGATGACCGAAAGCGGCAAGGGGAAGAGGTATTTGTCTTTGCTCGCATAAGGCGCAACACCGTTGTTCAATTCCATTACCCGGTCGTAGAGTTTATCGAAGCGTATGAGGTCGGCGCGGTACTGCCCGCTCTCGCACCAAAACTCGTGGCTGCGCTCGGTGAGCAACTGGTCGATAAAGGCTTCTTTCGTGGGGAAATCAGTCAATAGTTTATCTCCTAATTTTGCGCGTTTACGAATGATATTCATCAAATCGATCGCTTCCTGCGTAACGCTTCCGCCAGGTTTCATGACGATGGCTTCCGCCAATGAAAGCAAGACATCGGGATAACGATACATTACAATATCCAAATCACTGGCGCCGTCGTGCGAAGCGACGCCTGCGTCGATCTCATATTTCAGGGGAATCGGGCCGTAATTCAATGTTGTTCCGGGGTCTGAACGATTGACCAACTGTCCGCTACTTGTTCTGTAACTGTCTAACAGGTAGGTTTTCCGAGTATCATTCTGCTCGAAGGTGTCGTAAAACCACCAGCTACTCTGAACGATACCGTATCCTTTTATGGGAGTGTGATTGTCTTGGGGCAACACCTCCATTTGCCATTGATTTACACTGTAACTTTTATACGAGCAGGGTATTACGAAGATATATTCCGGATTGTCCGCTGTTTGTCCAATGGCCTCAAATAAGGAAGGATAACTGTTGACCATGCCATATCCCCACGCCGGTTTCATCATTTCCCGGGCGATGCTGTCCACAGCATTATAATAGTTCTTGTCGTGTACGGTTTCGTGCAGGTAAAGACGAATCAGCAGCATGTTGGCGAGGCCGGCGCTGAATCGTCCGTATTCTGCCGCGCGTGGCATCGGCAAGTGTGCGGCGGCATAGTGTAAATCTTCTTCGATGAATTTCACCATCTCTTCGTTGGACAGGCGCGGCAAAGGATTTTCTATCAAAGGGTTTTTCAATATATCAAGCGGTGCCACGGACAAGGGGCCGTACATGTCGAAAAGGATGTAGGACATAAATGCGCGGGCGCAACGGACTTCCGCCATATAACGGGCTTTCTGTGTTTCGTTCAGGCTGCTGTTGGCGATTTCGTCAAGCACCAGCGTACAACGGCTGATTTTGTTACAGTATCCGCCGGGAGTAGGATACCAGCCATGTCCGTCCCGTATATAGTAAAACCACGTAACCCCTTCATTTCTTTCGTTGTACGACATTTCTGAGCATAACTGTTGCTCATTGTACCATCCAACAAGGACTTCGGTGCAGCACTCGTTGATAAACATTTGACCTTTTTCGGAGGTAGAATTGATGCCGTCCCACCAACTGCCGCGCAAAGGATAGTAACACGACATCACCAACGCATCCAGGTCTTTTTCCTTCTTGGGAAATATGGAAGGATTGATTTCCGTGTAACTTAACGGCTCGAGGTCATAACACCCGGTAAGCATGAACATACATATCAGGCTCGCAAATATCGAATGATTGAAAATTGATAAGCGTTTCATATTTTTTAATGATTGATTGTTGATTTTTAGAACGTAATATCCACTCCAAATGTAAACGTGCGTGAATTGGGATATGCCGCGGTATAAGCGTCTGTTTCCGGGTCTAATCCGCTATAAGGCGTAATTACAAACACGTTGTTTACATCCAGATGCACGCGAAGGTTTGAAAAAACTTTGTGCAGGAATGTATTCTTCTGCAGGGTATAACCCAGACTGATGTCTTGCAAGCGGATAAACCAGGCTTTTTCATAAAAGAAATCGCCGTACCCATATTGCGAATATCCGTAAAACGAACTTGGATGGGTAGTAGATGGATTTTCGGGCGTCCAAACGTTTTTTACTTCGCGCAGCGCGTTGTAGCCATATTGCGCAATAGGTTCCGCGACAACGCCGTAAGACAAATACGTTTGGTTCATCATGATACGGTCGAACATTCCGTAACAATGAAATCCGAAGTCAAAATTCCTGTAACGAAACTGATTGGAAAAACCAATAACGAAACCGGGATCTTGATTGCCAAGCAATTGCGTATCGGCATCGTCGATGATACCGTCGGGCTTGCCGGTAAGCAGGAATCGTCCGTTGGCGTCAACAGCAAGGTTGCCGTCCGCATCACGCTGATAACCATTGATGTCGGAGATGATGATTTGTCCGGGACGCAAATCGGTTTGTGCTGCCGGTTTGGGATCGTCGGTTTGCAAAATACCTGCTGCAACACGGGAATATATTGGGCGAATAGGATCGTCTTCCCGCATATACACGCTGGGTTTCCAGTCGGGAGTCCGTTCTAACCAGCGGTCTTTGTAGGTCGTGAATGTAAAATCGCTTGACCATGAAAAATTTTTTTGCAGGATATTTTTTGTGTTGATGGTTGCCTCGAAACCGCGACTTTGCGTTTTGCCGATGTTCGCCATTACGACACTGACATCGTGATAAGAATTTAATTCTTTCATATTCAGCAAATCAGAGACAATTTTGTCGTAATATTCAAAAGAAGTAGTAATACGTCCGTTTCGCCAGCTCATATCCAAGCCAATGTTAAATTCGGTGGTCGTTTCCCATTTCAGGTCGGGATTTTCCAGACGTGAGAGAAATACACCGACAATCGGGTCGTTGCTGAGCGTGCCGTATGCAATTTGCGGATAATAGGCGGCAAAAGCGTTGGTATTGATTTCGGCGTTACCGGTCTGTCCGTAACTGACACGCAATTTCAGCATATCCAAATACTTTTTACTGAAATCCATAAATTTTTCTTCACTGATATGCCAACCCAAAGCTACGGAAGGGAAGATACCGTATTTATGGTTGCGGGCGAAAACACTGGCGCCGTCGGAGCGAAGCGTGGTTGTAAGGAGATATCTTTCCCACAAAGAATAATTTAACCGTCCGAAGTAAGAGACCATCAAGTTTTCGGAAGCGTTGGAGCCTACGACGCGGGTGCCTTCACCCGACGCCAAATTGTTCCACAAAAAACCGTCAGTGATGAAACCGTTGTTTCCCAGCGTTTGTTCGTTTGTCTTGAATTTTTCAACGGAATGACCGAGCAGTAACGAAATGCGGTGTGCCTTATGAAGCGAAAAATTGTAGTTTACCGTCGCTTCTGCCAAATATTGCTCCTGATTTCGGGTGTTCATCGTAGCAATACCGTCATTCAGGCTGCCGTGCAGTGTACTTTCCGGCATATAGGTATTCCTTGTATGAACTGAGCGGTCGAGACCAACATGTACTTTCAATAACAAATCTTTAACCGGCTCTGCGGTAATGCTGGTATTGGCGATAAGTCTGTCCGTCAAGCTTTGGTCGGTAACTTCGAGTAAAGAATAGGGATTGGGTTGCTGTGGCAATTCGGGATTGACAGGATACGTCCCGTCGTCCAGACGTGCAGGAATGTGCGGGCCCATCTGTAAGGCGGCGCGTATCAGTCCTGATTTTTCCCATTGTCCGTCGCCCAGCGGTGTATTGTCGTAGTCCAAGCGTGAAGCAACCAAATCGAGCGACATTTTGAAATATTTACTTAATGTATGGTCGAAACTGGTTTTACCGGAATAACGCTGCATCCGCGAATTTTTGACAATCCCGTTGTGGTCGTAATAGTTTGCTGAAATCAAGTATTTGGAATCCTCGTTTCCACCCTGTACGCTCACATTGTATTGCTGTACGCTACCGTCGCGGGTCACTAATTTTATCCAGTCGGTGCCTTCGCCTGCCGCATCAATTTGCGAATCGGTATAAGGCAGTTTGTATTTGACGCCGTTTCTCGGCAACGCATTAGCTTGTTCCAATGTCCGGTTACCATAAGGATAGACATCGTTTTCAAACATCCACTTGTCCCAGGAAGCGTTATTCTTCTCGTGCATCCATTCTTTCAGGCCGAACACGTCGTAGATGTCAGTATGTTTCTGTAAGGCGTATGATGCAGAAAAATTCACGATCGGTTTTCCTTCTTTGCCTCGTTTCGTAGTGATCAACACTACGCCGTTGGCCGCCCGTGCGCCGTAGATGGCAGTAGCCGAAGCGTCTTTCAGTACTTCGATGGAAGAAATATCGTTGGGATTCAGGAAATTCAGAGCGCCCTGCGTTCCCTGATTCAGCCGGTCGGTATTTCCCAGCGGCGCGTCATTGACCGTAATTGGAAATCCATCGACAATATACAACGGACGATTACTGGCATTGACCGATCCTGCGCCGCGAATCAGTATATCCAGGCCGCCACCGGGCTGGGCGCTGTTTTGAACGACTGCCAATCCCGCCGCTTTGCCTTGCAATACGTGGCCGATGGAAGGCGTCGAAACCAGATTTAAATCCTCGCTTTTGACCGATGAAATAGCTCCGGTCAGGTCACGTTTCTTCATCGTCCCGTAACCGATAACGACAACATCTTCCAGCACTTTTGCATCTTCCGACAGTATAACGCTGATATTTGTTCGTTTTCCGGCGACAATTTCCTGCGTTTTGTAACCAAGATAGGAGATAATCAGCGTAGCATTGGGCGATACATCCAACTTAAACCGGCCATCGATGTCGGTAACAGTTCTGTTTTTCGTACCATTTTCAACGACAAAAGCGCCAATGACAGGTTCACCTTTGTCGTCGGTAACGATTCCGGACAAATTCATGACCTCCGCTTGGATAGCTTTGAGACTTTTCAATACAATTTGTTGACCGGAAATGTCATACGTGATATTCTTCCCTGTCAACGCTTTTTTCAGAATGTTACTCACTGTTTCCTGTTCGACTGTAATCGTAATCGGTTGATTAACATCAATATTACTGTTGAAAACGAAAGTGTAGCCGCTTTCTTTCTCAATCTTGTCGAGTAATTCTTTCAATGTAGTAGCCTTTCCTGAAGAAAAATCTATTAAAAGTTCTGCTTTTTGTGCTGATACATCCTGAAAAATGAACAGCAGAGAGCATAAAATACTCACATAATGCTTTGTTTTTAACATGTTCTAATAGTTTTAAAGTTGAATTATTTATATGTAATCGTAATTTCTCCGCCTTTTATGGAATATTCAACAGGGGTAATTTTATTGATTAGCTCAAGCATTTCTTTCAGCGATTCCGTTTTGACGGTCATCCAAATGTTTTCTTTGGGCGGTTCTCCCTGTGTTTGGATGTTTACGCCATACCAGCGTTCCATTTTATGCAGTACATCCCGGATGTTTTCATTTTCGATTCTCAAGCGTCCCAATCGCCAAATGGATTCTGTTTCCGCATTGCAAGTCTGTACGATACATTTCATATTGCTTTTGCAGATAACAGCTTGCTGATTGGGATACAAGTCGGCTAATAATTCCTTTTCCCCGGCCGATTCCACATGAACGTGGCCTTCGGCAAGGGATACGAAGATGCGTTTTTCGTCGGGATAGGCGTTAATGTTAAATGAAGTTCCAATCGCTTTGACGTTAATATCGGCGGCTTTGACGTTAAACGGGAGTTGCTCGTTCTTTGCTACCTCAAAGCAGGCTTCGCCTTGCAACCGGATATCTCTGTTTTTTACATCGAAACCGGTATTATATATAATGGTAGAAGCGGAGTTCAGGTAAACCTGCGTTCCGTCGGGAAGATATATTTTTGACTTTTCTCCTGCCGGCGTTTGAACGATGATGTCTTTCTGCGCCATATCGCCGTATTTATTATATAATAAGGAAAGAGAAAACCCGATAATCAAGGCGACGGAAGCGGCCGCAGAAGCGGCACGGAAGAGTGTTTGACGGGAATACATCACGGGCATGCGCTTGATTTGCGTTACGATTTTATTCCAGACACGTTCTCTGTCGGGAATAACAATCATTGAAGCGTCTCCTATCATTTGCCAACTTTCGCGAAGTTCCTGAAAAAGCCTTTCGTGCCGGGCGGATTCTTTGCGCCAGTCGTCTATGATGCGATGTTCATCGAGAGAACTTTCTCCCGTGAGATATTTTGCTATCAGCGAGTATAAAATAGGGTCTTTTATCATTTTCTTTCCATTTTATTATATTGACACGTGAAAATGGAAATACCCCCAAAGAAAATTGAAAAAATGTCGTGCTTTCTATGGAAATAAAATTGCCGACAATATCGGATAGAGTTGCAGATAGTTTTCGGACAGAAACTTGCGAATTTTTTTCAAGGCGATTCCCACTTGATTTTCTACCGTTTTAATGGATAATTGTTTCAGTTCGGCGATTTGTTTGTAAGTCATATCTTCCATTTTGCTCAGCAAAAATATTTCCCTGCATTGGGAAGGCAACGTTTCCACCGCTTTCTTGACGGCAGCCAGCAGTTGTTCCGTTTCAAAGGCTTCTTTTTCCATGCGTGCATTTTCCAATTGTTTTTCAAACCATTTTTCTAAAAGATACGAGCGGTTTTCCTCATCGCGGATATAGTTCAGCATCTTGTTTCGAGCCGTATGGAAAAGATATGTCTTAATATGTTGGATTTCCAGCATATCACGTGCTTCCCACAAATGCAAAAAAACATCCTGCACTACATCATCTATAATATGAACGTCTTTTGTGTAAAAATTCAGGTATTTACAGAGGGATTCATAATAAAGATTGTATAATTCCCGAAAATTATCCAGCTTCATACAAAAATACTAAGTAATGTTACGCAGTACTTTTTGTGCACTGCTATTGTGGTTGTCCACCCATGACAAATTCAAGGACACCGCCATCTTTGATATCTTTGAAGTTGATGTAATAAGCATCGTAGGGCTTTCCATTGAACGATATGCGCTGAATATATTTATTGACCGCGCTGTTGTTTCGAACGGTTATCACGAGCGTTTTTCCGCCTTCGAGTTGAAGAACGGCTTTATCGATCAATGGCGAGCCGAAGATGAATTTTCCACCGGCAGGTTCTACCTGATAGAATCCCAGGGCAGAGAGGACGTACCAGGCCGACATTTGTCCCACATCCTCATTGCCCGAAAGCCCGGAGGGACGGTCGTGATACAGTTCTGCCATGACTTGGCGGACTTTTTCGGCGGTCTTCCACGCCTGTCCGACGTAGGGATAAAGGTAAACGATATGATGACTTGGCTCATTTCCATGTGCATACTGTCCGATAAACCCGCTGATGTCGGGAGAGGCCTGCGCCCCCAAAGAGCCTTCGACGATGAACAGTGAATCCAGCTTCTGCACAAACCGCGCCGTATCTCCGAAAAGAGCGATCAGTCCCGGCACATCGTGCGGAACGAGCCAGGTATATTGCCAGGCATTCCCTTCTGTATAATCATTGTCGCGGTGAACGGATTCAAAAGGATTGAACGGTGTCCGGAACTTCCCGTCAGACGACAGACCGCGCATAAACCCTGTTTCCCGATCAAAATAATGCGTATATGCTTTGCTGCGCTGGAGGAAATACCGGTAATCTTCCATTTTACCCATCTGGTGAGCGACTTGAGCGATCGACCAGTCGGCTATCGCATATTCCATACATTTGGAAAGGCCTTCAGGCTCCTTGTCATAAGGGATATAACCGTATGTCTTCAAGGCGGATAATCCTCTTTCGTCCAGCATCGACGATTGTTTCATGGCTTCAAAAGCCAGTTCTCTGTCGAAACCGTCATAGCCTTTAAGGATCGCATCTGCAACGACCGGAATGCCCGGATTTCCGATCATACAATCCGTTTCACAGGCCATGAGATGCCATACGGGTAATTTTCCCTGCTGTTGATAAATGGCGAGCATCGTGTTGATGAGGTCACTCATCTTTTCCGGATGTATCAGGGTCATCAGCGGATGTGCCGCCCGATAGGTATCCCAGAGGGAAAAGGTCGTGTAATTGGTAAACGAAGCCGCGCGATGGATCTGTTTGTCAGCGCCGTAATAATCGCGGTTGACGTCGCAGAACACCGATGGGGCTATCATCGTGTGGTAAAGCGCGGTGTAGAATATACGCCGCACGGTATCATCTGCAGTTTCGATAACGACTTTATTCAGGGCTTCGTTCCATGTTCGATCAGCAGATTGAACGGTCTGTTCAAAGTTCCATCCGGGAAGTTCGGCTTGCATGTTTAGTTTAGCATTTTCGATACTTACCGGCGAAAGGGCAACTTTGACGTAGATAGCTTCTCCGGGCTTCGTATCGAAAACGGCTTGCCCGAAAACACCTTTTGCCCGAAGTTCGACACCGGCTTTCACTTCATCGCCTTCCGAGAGGAGGCATTGCTTCATGGGTTTGGAGAAAATCGCAGTGAAAAACAAACGCTGGTCGCTCGCCCAACCTTTCGAAAAACGGTAGCCGGACAATGTGGTATCGTTTTCAAAGGCTAAGTAGGTATCTACCGGATCGTCCCAATTCAGTTTGCTTTTCAGGTCGATGATAATCCTGGCGTTGTCCGATGCCGGGAAGATGTATTTGTGGAAGCCTGCCCGTGCAGTGGCAGTCAGTTCCACGTCGATATTATATCGGTCTAAATGCACGGCGTAATAGCCGGCTTTAGCGACTTCCCGGTCGTGGCTGAAAAAGGAATAAACGCCCGACTGAGGATTAGAGATATGTCCTTTGCCCAATTTTACGTTTCCGGTGACGGGCATCAAGACAATGTCGCACAGATCGCCGATGCCCGTACCGCTCAGGTGCGTATGGGCAAAACCGAAAATAGTGGAATCAGAGATATGATAGCCGGACGTCCAGTCCCAGCCGCTTGTAATATTAACGGGGCCTAACTGTACGGCGCCGAAAGGAACATTGGCGCCAAGGAAAACATGCCCATGATCGCCGGTCCCGATGTATGGATCGACATATTGGCTTAGCTCGCGTGCGCTTTTCGACGGTTTATTTGCCCGGCAACAAGACGACAAGGCTACAGAAATGGTCAGGGCTAAGTAGCAGCATTGTTTTAAACTTATCATGATATTTTATTGTTATCTCCCGTCCCCGCCTTGCAAGGCAACAGTTGCAAAGCAAAAGTTTTGCTTTTAGCCCGACGTAGTCTGGAGACTACGCCGAACAGGGGGCGGGAGATCTTTTTATTGTTATTATATGGCGTTTAATAAATCGACCTTCCCTTCATCGACCAGCTTTTTAATCAGTTCGCCAAAGAGCGTATTTTGCCACGCAAACCATTCGCGGGTAAAGCGGGTAGCATCATCCTGATCAAAAGACTCGTGGATGAAACCCGTACCGGCATCGGTATTCAGCAGGAGTTGGATGCAGGATTTTATTTCTTCATCGTCCGTACTGGTGAACGCTTTCATCATGATACTCATCGGCCAAATCATGTGGCGGGTGAGCTGAACGTGCGGGCCGCCGATACCTTCGCCGGCTGTTCCCCGGAAGAAATAGGGATTGTTGTCGCTCCATACATATTTCCGCGTGTGCTGATAAATGGGGTCGTCAACGCTGACGTCGCCCAGGTAAGGCATTGCCAGGAGGCTAGGCACATTGGCATCATCCATAAAAAGTTGATTGCCATAACCATCTACTTCGTAAGCGTAGATAGTGCCGTATTGGGGATGATTGAAAGTAGCGTATTGCTGAAGCGCGGCCTTTACCTCATCGGCAAGAACGGTACAGGCGTCGGACAAATCCGGTTGATGGTTGATCGTGCGGAGTATCTCGGCAGCCTTGTGGAGGGAGGTGACGGCAAAAAAGTTGGACGGTATCAGGAATTGATAGATCGTTGCATCGTCCGAGGGACGGAACATGGAGGCTATCAGTCCGACGGGTTTCACGGGATTTCCCCAGCCGTCGTTCATCGTCGTATCGGCAGCCTTTTCGGTTTTGCGCTGGAATTTGTAGGGTCCGAGATCGCCATTTTTCCGTTGCTGTTCCCGGAAAGTGCGAAGAATGGTGGTGATGGCTTTCAGCCATGTCTCGTCGAACACGCTGCTGTCGCCCGTTACCTTCCAGTATTGATAAGCGAGGCGTATGGGATAGCAGAGGGAATCGATTTCCCATTTTCGTTCATGGAGTTCGGGAATCATCTGGGTGAGATCGCTCATCCATTCGCTACCCGTTGGGCCGTCGTTAAAAGCGTTGGCGTAAGGGTCGATGACAATACACTTGAATTGGCGGTTGATGACTCCGGCAAGCATTTGGCGGAGTTCGGCATCGGTGTTTGCCATTGAAATGTAGGGCCAGACCTGAGCGCCGGAATCTCGCAGCCACATGGCGTGAATATCGCCGGTATAAACAAATGTATCCGGATGGCCGTCGAGGATGCGGAAATCGACCGTTGTATCTAACGTATTCGGAAAACAGTTCTCGAACATCCAGGCAAGTTTAGGATTTTTCAGCATTTTTTTGATACGCAACACTTCGTTATCTACGGCTTTAGAGCGGAAACGACGTTCATTCGGCTTCGGACGATGACTGGTGTAGGCGTTTGCCACTTGTGTGTTATCGGACGGAAGTACCATAGTATTTTCTCCGACGGAAGAAGCGGATAAAGTAGTGGATGCAAGCGACAGCAGAGCTACGCATCCGAGTTTGACGTGATTGTACATGTTATTATTCTTTTTTAGTTGGTTCATCTTCGATTAGGCCTACTTTGTCAGAATAGGTGTAGCCCAATGCACCGAGACGGGCTTTTTGTCCGGGCAGTTTTTGAACGAAGTGTTCCCATGATTTATTTTCTTTGGGCGACCAGACAGCTTCCGACAAGGCCAGCAGTCGTGGCAGGAGCATGTATTGCACATGGCGCGGGGTATAGAGAAATTCCGCCCAGAGATTAGCTTGTCCGCCCTTGATGAAAACCGCTTCTTCGGGAGTCAGCGCGGCGGGGACGGGGTCGAAAGCATAGACTTTTTCGATGGGGAGATAGCTGCCGCCGAAAGATTCCTGCGTTTCCGTTTCCGGTGGAGCCTGATAGTAGTCTAAATAGCAATAAGAATTGGGCGCCATGATCACGTTGTTGCCGTGGCGAACAGCGTCGACAATGATCTTATCGCCTACCCAGCCGCGCCAGTACATAACGGTAGCGGTAGATGTTACGCCGCCTTCGAGGATTTCGTCCCAGCCGATGATTTGTTTTCCTTTGGCAAGGATGTGCTGTTCGATGGTGCGTATCATCCAGCTTTGGAGTTCTTCATCGTTTTTCAAGTGCTGTTGCTTGATGCGTTGTTGACATTTCGGACAGGTTTTCCAGTTGTCTTTGATCGCTTCGTCGCCGCCAATGTGGATGTATTTTGAGGGAAACAGTTCGGCGACTTCGTCCACTACATCTTTCAAGAATTGCATAACATGGTTGTTTCCGCCGCACAAAATGGCTTTAGGTGGCCAGTAAGGGCCTATTTGAACATAGTAGGGGTAGTTGTCGCAAGCAAATTCGGGATAAGCGGCGAGTATTTCACTGCAATGTCCGGGGATCTCAATCTCCGGGATCACTTCGATGTTGCGAAGAGCGGCATACTCGACCACCTCGCGTATTTGATCTTTGGTGTAGAAACCGCCGTAAGTAGCGGGTTCACCGGGTTTCGGAGCTTCGCCTTCTCTCCAGGAAACATTGCTGCGATCTACGCGCCAGGCACCGATTTCCGTCAGTTTCGGGTATTTATCGATTTGGATGCGCCAGCCGTGGTCGTCGGTCAGGTGCCAGTGAAATTTGTTCAGCTTGTAAAACGCCATGATATCCAAGTGTTTCTTGATATAATCTATGTCGAAGAAGTGGCGGGATACATCCAACATGCTGCCGCGCCATTCAAAACGCGGATAATCTGTGATTTCCACCGTAGGGATATTGATTTTCCCTCGGTTTGAAAACGACAGTTGATGAAGCGTTTGAAGGGCATATATCCACCCCTGGGTGGTATTGGCGCTGATGTGAACAGCGTTTTTGTCGACCGTCAACGAATAACCTTCTTCGTGTAATGTTGTATCGTATGTTGCTGTGAGGTCGAAATAAATGGCGTTTTTGCTCTGCGAAGCCGACTTTTCGCAGGCAACATGCAGTCCTAAATGTTCCGAAAGGTACTCACGAATATACTGCGCGGTGGCTTTGTTTTCTTCCTCCTGTTGTGGCTGAAAATGAAGTGCGGTATTTTCATCTATGGCCAAAGATCCTTTTAACACTTTTACTTGTACCGGTTCCGGTACGATGTTAACATTGTACTGTCGAACACATGCAGTTGTCAGTAACCATGCGCCGACGAGAAAAAATACGATTTGTTTCATAAAAATACGGTGATAAATAATGAATAAATTGATAAATGTCCGTAAAAGTACAACTTTTATTGATATAAGCAAATGAAAAACGAAAAGTTGGCTAAATCTTTTTTTGAGGTACTGAGGTTGTTTTGTTAAGAGATGAGGTAAAAATAAGGTTTCAATCTGCCCCACATTCTAAAAGCTGCAAACTATTTTCACAGCACTTCAAAAAAAGATTTAGCCATTTTTTTTGGACGGCGTTACAAAGGACGTTGTAACAAAATCCATCCTGTTTGCAAATTCAAAATCTTTTCCTTACTTTCGTTCCGGTTTAACAACAAACAAATGAAAGGTCAATGATTATCTACAACATCACATTCCACATAGAGGAGCAGATTGTAAACGAATACTTGAATTTCCTGAAAAAAGAATACATCCCTGCCGCAACGAAAAGCCGGGCGCTCGAACATCCGAGATTGTGTAAAATTCTGGCGCAAACGAACGATGCCTGCCTAAGCTATTCCCTCCAATTTCAGGTAGAAAATGCAGATGTCCTCGACAACTGGCATCAACACACAGGCAATGAACTGCAAGCAGAAATCATCCAGCGTTTTGCCGATAAAGTATTAGGATTTACTACTTTATTGGAAGTATTACCTCTCGAAGCATAGAGAACGAAAAAAGAAAAAATGGAAAAAGAACGCATCATATTAGGCATAGATCCCGGCACAACCATCATGGGTTACGGCATCCTTCGCATCATCAACAACAAACCGGCATTGGAAGCTATGGGTGTCCTGGAATTAAGCAAATACGACAACCACTACCTTAAATTACAGCGTATTTTTGAACGGGTAACCGGCTTAATCGACCAGTATCATCCGGACGAATTAGCCATCGAAGCCCCTTTTTTCGGGAAAAATGTTCAAAGCATGCTTAAATTAGGCCGCGCTCAGGGCGTCGCCATGGCAGCGGCGCTGAATCGCGACCTTCCCATCTTTGAATATGCACCCTTGAAAATTAAAATGTCTATCACCGGAAACGGAAATGCCGCCAAAGAACAGGTTGCCGACATGCTCAAAAGATACCTGAAGATTCCCTCCGCAAACATGCTTCCTCAACTCGATGCTACCGACGGACTTGCCGCCGCCTTATGCCACTTTTTCCAAACCAACAATCCGGTACAAGCTCCCAAATACCATAGCTGGAAAGATTATATCAATAAAAACAAAGAAAAAGTGAAAAACGAAAAGTGAAATCTTCAAAGATTTCTCTCTGCAATCTGCACGGCATTCAGTGCGGCGCCTTTCTTGATTTGATCGCCTACACACCAGAAAGATAATCCGTTAGGGTTGGAAATGTCCTTACGGATACGTCCCACAAATACCGGATCTTTACCTGCGACAAACAAAGGCATTGGATATATTTTATTGGAGGGATCATCCTGCAAAACAACACCGTCTGCTTGGGCAAAAGCTTCCCTGGCCTCTTCCACAGAAACCGGTCTTTCCGTTTCAATCCAAATAGCTTCGGAATGAGCGCGAAGCGCGGGAACACGCACACACATAGCGCTCACTTCCACGTCGGAGTGCATGATTTTACGTGTCTCGTTGTACATTTTCAACTCCTCTTTTGTATAACCGTTTTCTGTAAATACGTCCACTTGCGGGATGAGATTATAAGCCAGTTGATAGGCAAATTTGCTAACCGTTGGCTCTTCACCGGCAATAATTTGCCTGTACTGATTGTCCAACTCGTCCATCGCTGCCGCACCTGCGCCGGATGCCGCCTGATACGTCGCCACATGTATGCGCCTGATGTGCGAGATAGTTTCCAACGGTTTTAAGGCAACAACCATTTGAATCGTCGTACAGTTAGGATTCGCAATAATTCCGCGGGGACGGTTTTTCGCATCTTCTCCGTTGACTTCCGGAACAACCAGCGGCACATCGCTGTCCATGCGAAAGGCGCTGGAATTATCAATCATCACAGCTCCATATTTTGTAATCGTTTCCGCAAATTCTTTGGAAGTGCCTGCACCGGCAGAAGTGAAAGCAATATCAACACCTTTAAAGTCGTCGTTATGTTTCAATTCCTTGACTGTAATTTGTTTTCCCTTAAACGTGTAAACTTTTCCCGCACTGCGCGATGAGCCAAAAAGAACCAGTTCGTCCATCGGAAAATTCCGTTCGTCAAGTACGCGTAAAAACTCCTGTCCTACTGCGCCGCTAACACCAACAATCGCTACTTTCATTTCTTTTAGTCTAATTAAAATAAGTTAAATCAATAAATCTGTTTGCCTTTCTAAAAATAATCTCTACCTTTGCCGGAACCTTTTTCATCCGTTCGGACTTTATTTTCGAGGTGCAAAGGTAATATTTTATAACATCAAAATTCATTTGCTATGAGAAAAATTATGCTTTTAGTGGCACTTTTAGTGTCTTTTCCTGTCTTTTCCCAATTTTCGGACAATTTTAGTGATAACAATTTTACGGTCAATCCGCCCTGGTACGGGGATGCGGAAAAGTTTGAAATCGATCAAAATTCCCGATTACATCTTTCTGCAGAAAATGCGGCCTCTACGGCACAGTTATTTACGCTCTCTTCTGTAAGTTTGAATACTTCATGGGAATTTGAAGTTCGCGTACAGTCAAGCCTCTCGACAGAAAACCATGTCAAAGTTTATTTATGCGCCGACACCGCCGGAACCGGCAAGTTATGGGGACTTTGCCTGCGGATAGGAGCTTCTACCGACAAAAACGTCGCGCTATGGTACGAACCTGTATCCGGCACCGGAACAAGGTTATTGAGCGGCACAACCAGTAGATTGACCTCCAATCCCCTCGTTCTTCAGGTAAAAGCAACGCTCTCCTGGGATCGAACTTTCCACTTGTACACGAAGCTGGAAAGCGAAACCGACTATCAACTGGAAGGCGAACCGCAGCAGATTGATACAAAGTATATCCCCAACAGCAAATATTTCGGAGTATATTGCAAATACACCGCCCAGCGGAGTAAAAACATATATTTCTTCGACAGTTTTCAGGTCGCCCAACTGCATGACGACGTACCGGAATCGGCCAATCCCCGCGATGTAGTGATCAACGAAGTACTGTATCAACCCGTTACCAATGGAGACGAGTATCTGGAGTTATACAACCGCTCCAATAAGCAGATTGACTTGTCGCTCCTGAGTATTGCAACCCGAAAAGGAGATGGGACGTTACAGCACATCAAGCCTTTATCGTCCGAATCCGGAATTTTGCATCCGGAAGAATATCTGCTGGTTACCGGAACGAAAGAGAACGTTTGCAGCTTCTACACTTGTTTTTCCGATATTCATTACTGTGAATTAACCTCCATGCTTTCCTTGCCCGACGATGGCGCTACCATTGTACTCTTCAACAATCGAAGCAATGAAGTGATCGACGAATTTACCTATACCAAACAACTGCACGCAGCAGGAATAGGCGATGCCAAAGGAATTGCGCTGGAAAGAATCAATCCGGACAAAGACAGCAATCTTTCATCCAACTGGACGTCGGCCTCGTCTGTTTCCGGTAATGGCACGCCCGGCCGGCAAAATTCCCAATACAGTCACAGCATCGGGAACGGTATTGAAATCATAGAACCGAACCGTTTGGAAGGGAAAGATTTTTTCCAAATCCTGTACAGCCTGATTGGTACGGACAACAGGTGCAACCTGAAAATATTCGATAGCGCAGGAAGATTAGTCGAAAGCGTGTTGAATAACGGTTTTATCGGGAGTAACGGAACATTGCAATGGAATCCTTCGGGCAAACTTCAGCCGGGTATATACATTATATTGCTGGAAGTCTATAGCCCATCGACCGGCGAAACGGAAAAATATAAACTTCCTGTTATCTTGAGATATTGATAAAAAATCCGGAATAGCGACAAAAAAAAGGGGGACTTTGATGTCCCCCTTAAAAATTTCACTTTTTATCGCATGATTTTTTTTCATCTTTGCAACAAGTTTTTTTCTCTTTGTCGCATTTTTTAGTACATTCTTTTTTTGTTTCTTTTTTAGTGTCCTTAGCCATTACAGCTACGTTAGATACTGCAAAGAGAAAAGCAATTGCCATCGCTGATACTAATAACTTTTTCATACTCGTTAATTTATTAAGTTTACAGCGGCAAAGATATGCTACAAAGAGATAAGTTGTTCATTAAAAAAATGTATTCTTATTTAAATATCGTTATCCGCAGGAAAATGCCTACATTTGCCGAAAAACAGTTTTTTATGATAGAGATACGACAAATAACGAAAAGTTTTGGAGATTTACAGGTATTAAAAGGTATTGATTTATCGATCAACCGGGGAGAGATTGTTTCCATAGTCGGTCCCAGCGGCGCAGGGAAAACAACCTTATTGCAGATTGTCGGAGCTTTAGACCAAGCCGATTCCGGAGAAGTTTTGTACGATGGCGTGAATATCAGCCGACTGAAAGATAAAGATTTAGCTGCCTTTAGAAATCAAAACATAGGATTTGTTTTCCAGTTCCACCAGTTGCTGCCGGAATTTACCGCCCTCGAAAATGTGATGATTCCACTGCTGATAGCCGGTGAAAAAAAACACAAGGCAAGCGCACGTGCCAAGGAGATATTGGACTTTCTGGCTTTGTCGATGCGGATGGAACATAAACCGGCTGCGCTGTCTGGCGGAGAAAAACAACGGGTAGCTGTAGCACGGGCATTAGTCAACAAACCGGCTGTGATTCTGGCAGATGAACCGTCCGGAAGTCTGGATACACAACATAAAGAAGAATTACACCGTTTGTTTTTTGAATTGCGAAAAGAATTAAACCAAACGTTTGTCATCGTTACACATGATGAGCAATTGGCGATGATTACGGATCGAACAATTCACATGCAAGACGGACATTTGAATACAAAGTATCACCAAATGCTCGTCTGAGATTCAAAGACACCGAAGAAAGATTCAAAATACAATGTGGAAAGATTATTTTCATTTCACAAAAAAAGAGAGAAAAGGCGTGCTCATTTTCTTTTTAGTGATTGCACTCATTTATTCAATGAAGTTTTTCATCTCTCAGCCTTCGTCGGAAGAGCAACCGGCAGCGGAAGATTTCCCTCAGACAGCCTCTCCTAAAACGGAAAAACAGGCGGAGAAACGACTGTCGCCGGATAAAACGACGCGGAAAAAGACAAGGCCTTACAAGAATCCAACACCCTACAAGGAAAGTTACACCTTACGCAATTTCGATCCGAATACAGCCGATTCTTTGACATTGAGGAGTTTAGGACTTAAACCTTATCTTGCCAAAAATATCGTTAAATACAGGAATCAAGGTGGAAGATTCCGTAAACCGGAAGATTTAGCTAAAATATATGGCTTGGATTCTTCGAAATTTGAAGAATTGAAGCCATACATTCAGATTCTTCCTGTGGAAGACCGGCAATCCGCTGCACCGGCCACGTCGGTTACATCGACCACATCGATCACTCCGGCCAAGTCGGTAAAATATCCCTTAGGCACGCAAGTGGATATTGCTACGGCAGATACAGCGGAATTAAAAAAGATTCCTCATATCGGAATTTCTTTTGCACAAAAGATTGTCAAATACCGCCAATTACTTGGCGGATACTGTTGCGTGGAACAAATCAAAGAGGTTTACGGCATGACGCCCGAACTGTATGCCGACATTTTGCCCTGGCTGAAAGTGAGCGAAGGACAAATCAGCCAGCTTCCTGTAAACAGCCTGTCTGTGGAAAGATTAAAATCCCATCCCTATCTCAATTTTTATCAGGCGAAAGCAATCGTCGATTTAAGACGGAAAAGAGGGAAATTGCAACAGATGGATGATTTATCTTTTCTGGAAGAATTTTCCGAAACCGATTTGCAACGATTGACGCCATATTTGTCTTTTAACTGATTTTTATCCCTCATTATGGGGATAGCGAGCCTGTAAATTACCTATTTATAGTGATTGCGTGAGCCATTTTTTCACCTTACCTTTGCCCACGAGAGTTAAATGAAAGATTAGAGGACTGAAATATGCCATATAAAATCTTCTGTTCTATTAAATGGGATGAGGGAAATTGTGAAATTTTCCTCATCTGCTTTTCTACCGGTTAAGATACGATCTGTCCGGTCAGTTCCCCAGAAAAATTTCCAGCAAAAAAATTTTACCAAATATTTTGTTTTTCATTTTTTTGCATTACTTTTGCGCCCAAAGTTTTAGAACTAAGAACTAAACAGGTATTATGATAGTTGTGGAAATAAATAGTGGGTTATGCTTTTTTAACGAAAATGATTTGGATGCTCCGAATAATTTCGTAACACACACACACACACACACACACACACACACACACACACACACACACACACACACACACACACATATATATAAGGTGAAAATAATATTTACA
>JAISFI010000174.1 GCA_031263685.1 Dysgonamonadaceae bacterium
CATAAGTATTATCAACAAAAAAGTTTTTATTATGAAACAGATAGCAGTAATTATCGTAGCGGCGTTTGTTGCTACAACAACGATGTCGGTTGCTCAAAATCAAAAAGACATTGTCAAAGAACGTAAAGAAATTGCCAAATTGTCGAAATCCGAGTTGAACGAAAAGGCTTCCAAAACTGCCCGGAAAGAGGCAAAAAAATATGCGAAGGAAGGCTGGCTGGTAAGTCCGGGTGCGCTGCCCATCGAGAAACAGTTGGACAAGTCGTATCTGATGCAGTATGAATACGACGACAGTTTTTTCCCGAAGTACATCATGGGTGAAGCCATGTCGATCGGCGAAAATTACGATGCTGCCAAGATGCAGGCGCTGGAACTGGCAAAGCTGAACCTTGCCGGACAAATTCAAACCGAAGTAACGGCGCTGATTGACAATCGGCTTGCCAACAAACAACTGGCAGCCGAGCAGGCAGCGTCAGTTGCACAAAGCATATCGGCAAGCAAGAATCTGATTTCACAGAGTATCGGCAGAGTCGTTCCCGTGATGGAAATGTACCGTACCAAAAATACCAAAAATAAGGAGGTTTTGGTACGAATTGCCTATAATGCGGAAATGGCGAAGGAAGCTGCAAAAAAGGCTATCCGTCAGGACTTGGAAGAAAAGGGAGACGAACTTTCAAAGCAACTGGACGAGTTATTGGGCTGGTAAAATGTTGAAGAACAAAATATCCCTGCTTTTAACGATGCTTGTATTCTCCGCAACGCTCTCCGCACAAAAAACAGTAAAAGTATGCGGGGAATACACCTGTCGCGCACCTGAAAACGTATCGCTCGAACAGGCGAAAAGGTTTGTGCTGGAACAGGCTAAATTGGCGGCTTTGGCCGAACATTTCGGCACAACTATAACCCAGTGGAACTCCACAATGGTGAAGAACGAAAACGGCAAATCGGATATTTCTTTCCTTTCGCTCGGCGGCAGCGATGTAAAGGGCGAATGGCTGGAGGACACCAGTATAGAATACGGGAAGCCTTACTACGAGCAGGACATGTTGGTACTGAGCGTATCTGTGTGCGGCAAGGCACGGGAAATTACCGGCGCAGGTGTAGATTTTTCGGCTAAGGTTCTCTGCAACGGCACGGAAACCAAATACGAAAGCGACAATTTCCGCAACGGCGACGATATTTATCTGTTGTTCCGCTCGCCTGTGGACGGTTATCCGGCTGTTTATCTGGTAGATGATTCGCAAACCGCCTTTTGCCTGCTGCCGTATATGAACGATACGCAGGGGAAAGTGCGCATAAAAGCGGGCAGGGAGTATGTTTTCTTTTCCGCAAAGCACGCCGAACCTGCTGAAAAATCCATCGTAAGCGAATATACGATGATCTGCGACAAATCGGCGGAACAAAACTACCTATACATTATCTTTTCGCCCAACGAGTTTACAAAGGCAAACGACAGCAATGTTCACGATGAAAGCGCCCGTGTGCTGCCGCGCGAACTGCCTTTTGCCGACTTTCAGAAATGGCTGGCGAAGAACAGGCAGAGAGACAGGGATATGAAAGTGGAAGTTAAAAGTTTAATGATTAAAAAATAAGGAAAAATGCAAAAGTTAATTAGTATTCTCCTCACAATATTTGTTGCAACTCACATTTCAGCCCAAACATTACATACAATTTTGGTTGCTAATGAAAAAGAAACGTATCGTGAGAAAGACAGAGCAGAAGATGTAACACAAATGGACAATCTCTTTAAAGATGTAGCAAATTGTATAAGTTATCAATACAATTCTGTAAAGAAAAGCGATGAATATTTTTCTCCGCAAGAAATTAATAAAGAAATAAACAATTTGAATACCGGACAAAATGATATTATTGTATTTTATTACAGTGGGCACGGTAAACATCCAAAAGAAGATAAAAGTAAATGGCCAACTCTTGAATTTAATGCAGGCGATAAAGATGATTATCCATTCACGGAAATTGTCAAATCATTAGACGAAAAAGCAAAAAACGCAAAATTGATATTGTGTATTGCCGACTGTTGTAATGATTTCTATAATCTTAAAGGAAATCATCCTAATAGCGATCAGGAACTTCAAAAGAATAAACGCGATATTTATATAAAAAACATACAAAATCTTTTTATCGGTTTCAGCGGGAAAAAGACAATTATCATATCGGCTGCAAGCAAAGGACAGTTATCTTGGAGCAGTACTTCCGGTCCTTATTATGGCTCTTTTTTCAGAGGCTATTTTCAAGAATCCATTTATAAATTGGCCAGCGATAATAATTCACCTGATTGGTATTCTATAATGAATTTGGCCATTAAACAAACAGAAAGTAATTTTTCAAAAAAACAAACGCCACAATACGAGGTACATTATTGGGCTGACGGGAAAGATTACAAAGACATATATAAAACCTCAGAAATTGCAAGAAAAACATTAGACAGAATAAAATTCAATCCGAAAGAAGAAAAATATTATGAAGAACTAAACGAATACCTGTACTGGATCGAGGAATATTACAATAAAACAAAAGATTGTAAAGTAGGAAAAGATTTGTTGTACATAATTGATTATGTATTCTCAAAAGGGAAAATACAAAAAGATTATGAACGAAATCAAAAATATCACAACTTAAAATACGACATTAAGAAAAATTGCCAATAAGCAAAAAAGCCATGTTTATGAAAAAAATAATATTGTTTGTCATTTTACTTATCCACGCACATAATAGTTATTCGCAAATTTATCCACAAGATTTGAATGGTGATGAAATCAAATGGAATCCCAACTTGGATGATATTTTTGATGAAAGCACATGGGAATTAGGTGATTCTTACTTGGCCTTTGGACTTAAAGGCAGTATTAATGCTTCCAATATTAAATCTCGCAGTTGGCAGGCAGGTATTATGGTTAATTGTATTTTTGAATCTACACCACTGTCAATACAACCGGAATTGCTTGGCAGTTATTATGGAACAAATTCGGGATACATTCAACTTCCAATAAATCTTAGATATGGATTTATGCAGATTACCGATTATATTATTCCTGTTATTTCTGTTGGTTTATATGGCGGATTGAGTGTATATGATAAAACAGAAAATTCAACAAATTCAACAAATACAAATGTAGTCGATACAGATGTAATACACATAGACATAAATACAAGTACAAGTATGAGTAGCAGATACCCTCACTTCGACGGGGATTGGGGTTTAAATATTGGACTTGGCATTGATATTTGGCATTTTCAATTATTAGCAAATTATTCGTATGGTTTCAGGAAGTTTTATTACAAAGACAATGAAAAAACAAGGAATAACGGATTTTCCGTTTCGCTTGCTTTTATGATATATTAGATTATTGCTTAAAAACAAGTTTACAAGGATATGAAAAAGGTTTTATTTTTGGCATTCTTCGCATTGATTGCGACGACAGGCTTTGCACAGGAAGACAAAGCCGTTAAGTCTAAATTAGAAAAAAAATATGGATCTGTAGTATATCATGATGATGTTGACGGCGAATATTACTCTGTACAAGCAAACTATAACTGCAAAGCGTGCAAGGGTGTCTGCGACCTCAACGGAAACGAAATAATACCGCCAATTTATGATAATGTTGTTTTGCATACAGATTACTATTGGATAGAGCTCAACGGGAAAAGGGGTGCATGTGATTTGTCAGGGAATGAAGTTATTCCATGCAAGTATGACGGTGTGGTTAGAGGATCTTCGGGTGTATCCAACCATTTAACATATTTTCGTATTAAATTAGGTGAAAAGGCAGGTATTTGTGATTTGTCAGGGAATGAAATTATTCCATGCAAATACGATGATGTAGATGGAAGATATTTGGATGCATCCGGTCGATTAACAAGTTTTTGTGTTCGTTTAGGTGAAAAAGTAGGCATTTGTGACTTGTCAGGGAATGAAATTATTCCATGTAAATATGATAACTTGCGAGGTTCCTCAGATGGCTTGATCGCATTTAATGTCGGCGGAAAATTCTTTAAAGAAAAATACAAGGATTTTGTTTTTTATGTAACTTCATTTTCCGGAGGTAAATGGGGTTATATGTATTTAGATGGCTCTATTGTTATTCCCGCCCAATATGATGATGCACAGAGTTTTAATGATGGTCTTGCCAATGTGAAAAACGGCGATAAATGGGGAGCTATTGATGAATATAATACCGCCATTATTCCATTCCAATATGATAATATAAATAGATTTAGCGAAAACCGCATTGCTGTTGAGAAAAATGGCAAATGGGGATATATCGACAGGAATAACACCGTAGTTGTTCCATTTCAGTATGATAATGGATTTTCTTTTTATGAAGGGCTTG
This sequence comes from Dysgonamonadaceae bacterium, assembly GCA_031263685.1. Classification (GTDB taxonomy): domain Bacteria; phylum Bacteroidota; class Bacteroidia; order Bacteroidales; family Azobacteroidaceae; genus JAISFI01. Next base: position 4,353 of record JAISFI010000174.1, read on the forward strand.
CGAGAGTTTATAAGCAGGAATTATGTGGCTATATTGATAAACAGGGGAATACAGTTATTCCACTACAATATAACGGAGTTGCATCATCTTTTAAAAATGGTATAACACGCGTACGAAAAGGACGATATCCTTATCAAAAATACTACTATCTGGATAAAAACGGCAAGTTTGCTGACAAGAATACCACTCCTCAAATCTTTCAAGCGCAATCGACGGATCAATCATCTTCCCCAAAGGCGGTTAATTTTATAACATTTAGCGTCTATGCAAAATTTTACGTCCAGGAAAAAATCAAAGAATGGCAGAAAAAGGGCGAGTTTGAAAAAACAGCAGACTGGCAAGTGCGCGTAAACGAAGCTACACACAAGGCAAAAGCAACAGAATTTCTAAAACAAGCTAAACAGGAGTATATCGCAGAAAAGTCAAAAGGCATAATATTAAACCAAAGTTTGGGTGATTACGACGCCGATAACGAGGTGTTTTTAATAAAAGACGCTATATTTGGAAATTTACTTGTCTCCGTACCCTTCAACAAAGCGCGAGACTTTAAAGATTCGTGGTCGAACTTGACCAAAACTCCTCGTTATTTTATCGAAAACGATAAGCTCGCTATTGCCGAAATTACCTATAAGAAAGGAGCGGAATCGTATATGTACAGCAACCAAGTCTCGCTAAACTACACTATAGCCGACATTGATTATAACTTTGAATCGCTAAATCTGGATATTGCCACAACGCCCAATACAGTAAAAGGCAAGCAAAACATCAGCGCGAATACGGTGAAAGCAGGTACAAAATCGGATGTAGACATAAATATCCCAACCGCAAACGTCCAAAGAGATAAAACCTTTGCCATCGTCATCGCCAACGAAAGCTACCAGCGGGAATCGCAGGTAGAATTTGCAAGAAACGACGGCGAAACATTCAGGAAATATTGTGTGCAAACCCTGGGCTTGCCCGAAAAGAACGTACATTATACGGCGGACGCTACGCTGAACAACATTCGTGCCGAAATTAACTGGCTCGGTCAGGTCGCCAATGCTTACACGGGCGAGGCAAATATTATCTTTTACTATGCCGGCCACGGCATTCCCGACGAAAGTTCAAAGACGGCTTACCTCTTGCCGATAGACGGCTACGGCTCTGACGTTACAACGGGTTATAAGCTGCACGATCTGTATCAAAAACTGGGGGACATGCCCGCAAAATCCGTCGCCGTATTTATGGACGCCTGCTTCAGCGGCGCTCAACGCAGTGGCGCAATGCTCGCTTCTGCGCGTGGCGTGGCTATCAAAACCGAGCAGGGCAAACCTTCGGGCAACACGATAGTTTTCTCCGCAGCGCAGGGTGACGAAACAGCATATCCCTATCGCGAAAAAGGACACGGACTGTTTACCTATTTCCTGCTCAAAAAATTGCAGGAAACCAAAGGCGACGTTACGCTCGGCGAACTGGACCGTTACATCGCCACCAACGTACGGCAGCAATCTATCGTGGTGAACAGTAAAAGCCAGACGCCGACAGTGATACCTTCGGCAAGTTTGGTGAACTGGCAGGGGATGCGGCTGAAATAGGCGCAATTATGATACACATTTGCGCTAAATGCGCACCATAAATATTTTGTTTCTATCAGGAAAAAGCATTACTTTTGTCAAAATATCTTGGCGAAAATACTACGTATATTTTCGCCAAAAATAAAGACAAAACAACATGGAAGGTATTGAATATAAAATATTTGAAAAGATAAAGAAGTGCGGAAGGGGTAAAGAATATTTCGCCTCCGATTTTGCGACTTACGGCGAATCAAAATCCGTATCAAAAGCGCTGGCTAATTTGGTAAAAAACAAAGGCTTATAAAGCTGGCAACGGGTATTTACTATTATCCGAAAATTGATAAAAAATACGGTCTGGGCATTTTGTACCCTACTATGGACGAAATAGCAAACGCCATTGCCAAACGAGATAAGGCAAGAATTGTACCGACAGGCCTGCACGCACTCAATCGCTTGGGTTTATCCACGCAAGTGCCGATGAATTTTGTCTATTTGACCGATGGCACACCGCGAAGAATAAAAACAGGCAAAGGGAAAGGCATTTTATTTAAGCATACAGCGCCTAAAAATTTGGCTTTCCAAAATGAATTGGCAATGCTAATTACTTTTGCATTAAAGGAAATAACGCGGGAAAGAGTTGCGCAGGAACAGTTGGATAAAATAAAATCGTTACTGCAACAAGCGCCGAAAGAGCAAATTATGAATGATGCTAAGCTAATGCCTGCATGGATTAAATCGTTAATAATGAAAATGTATGAGTAATTTTGGGGGAAATAATCACGAACAGCTAATTTATTTTATCAGGCAAACGGCTAATAAAATGGGGCTTCCTCCGCAGGCAATCGAAAAAGACCTGTGGGTAACAATTCTTTTGCAAATTGTGTTTTTGTTACCTTTTGCCGACCATTCTATATCAACAACGATGCTACAACAAAATGGACTTTTTATGCCAATACGCCATTAAGCCAATCGGTCAGGGGAACACTGTATCCTGCATTGCGGAAAGCCATTCAAGACAAAAGCGAACAGGAAGCCGCCAACATGCTTATCAACTTTGTGCAAACGGCTTTCGAGTATGATTACGATGATAAAATCTGGGGCGGCGACCGGCCTTTCTTTGCCGACGAGACCGTTTACTATCCATTCAGCGACTGCGAAGACCGGGCGATACTGTTTTCCCATTTGGTTCGGGATTTAATGAATTTGAAAGTGGTACTGCTCTATTATCCCGGACATCTTGCTACGGCCGTTCAATTCAAAGAAACAATTCCGGGCGATTATCTGCCGGTAAATAAGAAACGCTATCTGGTTTGCGACCCAACCTATATCGGAGCCAATATAGGCAGAACCATGCCGGGCATGGATAATGGCAAGGCGACTGTCATCTTACTGGATTAAACATTTTTAGCAAAATCTAACCGAGCGTAATTTTTTCACCATATTTATCAAAGATACACGCAAAAACGTTACCTTTGCCGTTCTCATATAAGTTTCTGTGCTTATTTGAAATGTTGAACGTTAAAAACAAAAAATTATGTATTTGGCAGAACAAACATGGAGATGGTATGGCCCAAACGATCCGGTCGGACTTGGGGACATCAGACAGGCTGGCGCTACCGGCATCGTTACCGCTTTACACCATATTCCGAATGGAGAAATATGGACAGCAGAAGAAATCCGAAAACGTCAGCAAATGATTCTGGAAGCAGGTTTGACGTGGTCGGTTGTCGAAAGTGTACCCGTACACGAGCATATTAAAACGCAGACAGGCAACTTCCGGCAGTATATCGACAATTACAAAGAAAGTATCAAAAACCTGGCCGCCTGTGGTATTTATATTATCACCTACAATTTCATGCCGGTACTCGACTGGACGCGTACGGATTTGGCCTATACCCTCCCCGATGGCTCCAAAGCGCTTCGTTTTGAAAGAGCTGCGTTTGTTGCCTTCGATCTTTTCATCCTGCAAAGGCCGGGAGCCGAAAAAGAATATTCCAGGGAAGAAATCGCCAAAGCAAAAGCCCGTTTCGATGAAATGTCGGACGAAGATAAACATACCTTGACAAGAAATATTATTGCCGGACTGCCCGGATCGGAAGAAAGTTTCACCGTTGCCCAATTTCAGGAAGCATTAGACCGTTACAAAGGGATAGATGCGGAACAGTTGCGACAACACTTGATTTACTTCCTCCGCGAGATTTGTCCGGTTGCCGACGCTGCAGGCGCAAAAATGGTGATTCATGCCGACGATCCGCCCTACGCCATTCTGGGGCTTCCCCGTATCATGAGTACGGAAGATGACTTCAACAAGATTGTTGCCGCCGTTCCTAATGCATCCAACGGCCTGTGTCTCTGCACCGGCTCTTTCGGTGTGATTGAACAGAACGACTTGCCCGGCATGATGGAAAGGTTGGGCGATCGCGTGAATTTCGTACATCTGCGCAGCACGCAACGGGATGCAGAAGGTAATTTCTACGAAGCCAATCACCTGGAAGGAGATGTAGATATGTACAACGTCATGAAAAATCTTTTTCTCCTTCAGCAGAGACGGAAATGCTCTATCCCCATCCGTCCCGACCATGGCCATCAAATGGTCGACGACCTGCATAAAAAGACCAACCCCGGTTATTCCTGTATCGGAAGGTTACGGGGACTTGCGGAGCTGAGAGGCTTGGAGTTCGGGATTGCCCGGAGCAATTCGTTCAATACATAGTTGCTATCTCATCTACCGAGAAAGCCGTAAAGAATCCCATTACAGGCATGTTTTTTTCCCTGCACCGGATGTTCGTACGCACGTTGGCCGGTGGCCCACCGAATAAAGGCATCGAGCCGGATATTTCGTTTTGTGCATCCGTAATAAACTCCAGGTAGTCGCGGGTAATGACTTCCACGCGGACTTTAATAATGTCTTGCGGCATCAGGTCAACATCATCTCTTTTTTCGGAAATATAGTAGCAGGTAAGCGTATCCAGGCGACGGGTATTGATGTACTCGTCGCTAAAAGTGGAGAAATTTTTCAGGGAATCGTTCAAAGCCCTATCGTTATGATAAAAATGCAGGTTGTAGCCGTTGGCGATTCCATCCTTTTTTTCCGGCAAATCTGCCGATAGTTGAATTTCTATCAACTGATCGAATATGCGAGACGGAACAATCCGTATGTCGTCTATCCTGATTCGGTGAGGCAAATAAGACGAGGCTTCATACGTTTCCTGAATCCCGTCTTCATCGAAGTCAAGCCTCACTTGCAACTGATAAGTTTCGCCTTCTTCTCCGGAAAAATTAGCATCCGAAACATAATTACCGTTGCCGGCATAGGAAAAATGATAGGTGCGGCCGGACGATGTAACTTCTACTTCAGCGCCGTGGACGCCTTCCGGCTTGCCATCGGCAAAATATCCGGTGGAGCGGGTGATATTGACGACCTGCCGCTGATGGTCTGTCGAAATTTTACCGTAAATAACTAATTTGGGCGCAGCTTCGTCCGTATGTATGTCTATGCGCTCTGTACAGGCAGATAACAACAGGATAGCGAGGAAGATATTGCAAATCTGTTTCATATCAATCGATCAAAAGGTAATATTATAGGTGATGGAGGGAACGAAAGTAAAGAGGTAAACCATTTCTGCATAAGAAACGTCGGGATGATTGTCCTCCTGTCTAAAAAGAATTGTCCAGGGATTTTTCCTTCCGTAGGCATTATAGAGGGAGAAATTCAATTCGCTCTGCAAACGCTTTCCGGGCTTGGACAGTTTCATTGTTGCCGACAAATCCAGGCGATGAAAATCCGGATAACGATACTCATTTCGTCCGGAATAGATCGGTATATAATTATTTTCCAACAGCAAACGTCCGGTGGGATAAGTGACCGGCGTTCCGCTGGCATACACCCAGCTTCCGGAAACACTCCATTTAGGCGAAAGGTCGTAATTGACTACGATCGACACATTGTGCGGCTTGTCGAATGGCGACCGGTACCATGCTCCATCATTAATTTCATCTACTTGCCGTGTAGCCCTGGAGTACGTGTAACTGACCCAACCGTTCAAACGACCGGTATTTTTACGCAACATCAGTTCCAAACCATAAGCTTTTCCCTTGCCAAAACGAAGTTCTCCGTCTATGCTGGATTCGGGAGACAACAGGCGAGCATGGTCTTTGAAGTCGACAACATCTTTCATGTTTTTATAATAAACTTCGGCAGAAGCTTCATACATATCCTGTTGAAAATTACGAAAATATCCCAATGCAATCTGGTCGCAAAGCTGCGGTTTAACATTTTGGGAAGCCTGAAACCAAACATCCAGCGGAGAGCCTGCCGTAGAATTGGACGCCAACTGAATGTATTGCGCCGTTCTCGAATAACTCATTTTGACGGAATGAACATCATTGAAACGATACATCATCCCCAGGCGCGGCTCCAACTGCCATTGAGAGTTGTAGATATTTCCTTTGGAATAGGAAGCGGAATGGCTAACGCGGTAATCCTCAAGGAAAGAAACCGGTTGCCCGTTGGCAATGTTCTGAAACAACGTGTAACGTAAGCCATATTTCAACACGAGTTGATCCGTCAGCGACATTTCATTGCTCGCGTACAACGCATGTTCGAAAGCATATTCATGCGGTTTTTTAATGCTGGAAAGATAGGAAGCCGTTCCCGTACCGCCGCCTTCGCCCGGAACAAAATTGTGAAATGTAGCGTTATATCCGAATTGTAATCTGTTGGAAGGATTTAGATGGTAGGTAAAGTCGGCCTTCAGTCCGTGATCCTGCATCTTGGAAATCCAGTTTGTAGACAGTTGTTCACTCAGTTCATTACCCAGGTAATAATCGTAAAAACTGCTGATTAAAGAGAAATTAGAAAACAGCTTAGGCGTAAAAATATGATTCCAGCGCATGGTAAAAGTCCTGTTTCCAAAATTCATTCCGAAATACTCGTTGGAAGTATTGTCCCGTCCCAGATAAGTAGCAAAAAAGAGGCGGTTTGTGTTGTTAATCCTGTAATTCAGTTTGAAATTCAAATCGTAGAAATACAAACTGGCGCCACGCAAATCATCATCGTTCGACATCAGCAGAAACATATCGGCATAAGTACGGCGACCGGAAAGCAGAAATGTCAAGTCTTCCGACCCGACAGGGCCTTCCAGGGTCAGGCGGCTGGAAATCGTACCGATACCTCCGGTAGCCGAAAAGCGCTGGTTGTTCCCGTCTTTGGAGCGGATATCCAATAAGGAAGAAAGGCGTCCGCCGAAACTTGCCGGAATATCTCCTTTATAAAGCGTAACATCTTTGACAGCGTCATTATTAAATACGGAAAAGAAGCCCATGAGGTGAGAAGCGTTATAGACAATAGCCTCGTCCATCAAAATCAGATTCTGATCGTATCCTCCTCCCCGCACACTAAATCCGGAAGTACCTTCTGCCGTAGCCTGCACGCCCGGCAACAGTTGTATCGCCTTGATAACATCAACTTCGCCCATCAACACCGGGATTCTTTTTATCTCTTTGGCAGATAGTTTCTTAACACTCATTTCCGGCTGGGAAACATTGGCATTTCGCCGTTCGGACGAAACAACAACTTCCTGCAATTCGTTCGGCATCGGATCTAAAGAAACATTTAGCTGCTCGTTGGCGGCAAGATGAATGGTCATATTTTTCGAGAAATATCCGATATAGGAACACGTCAACGTATAATCGCCCGGAGGCAAACTGATGGAATAGAAGCCATACGCATTACTGACGGTGCCAAGACTGGTATTTTTTATATACATCATGGCGCCAATCAGGTTTTCCCCATTACTGCTATCCCTGATATTCCCACTGATGGTAAATTTCTGAGCATACATCATCCCTGTATTTAACAACAAACACAATACAGAAAAAAGCAATAAATTTATCCGTAACATTCACGTTATAGTTTAATTTGGACGCAAATGTAGAATATTAAGTGCTGTATTCTCTCTATTTTTACATTCATTTATTTTAATTCGTTCTTGTAAACACTCTTTTTCCGTCGAAAAAGTATTACCTTTGCGAAACTTATGTCTACAAAAATGAATATAAGATTAATACTCAAAGTAATATTTATCTCCTTTGTTTTTTGTCCGTATATGTTGTGGGGGGGAAATTTCATTGTAGTTATTGACCCTGGACACGGAGGTAAAGATCCGGGCGCCGTGGGCGCTGTATTGAAAGAGAAAGACATTAATTTGCGTATTGCGTTGGCATTGGGTGCACTGATCGAAGAAAAGCATCCGGACGTGAAAGTGCTGTATACGCGCAAAAAGGATTACTTCGTGGAATTAGACCAGCGGGCAAATATTGCCAACAAAGCCAATGCCGATCTATTCATCTCTATCCATACAAATGCCATCGCCAATAAAAACTTCACCGGCACAGAAAGTTTTACGCTTGGGTTAGCCCGAACGCAAGAAAACTTGGCAGTGGCCATGCGTGAAAACTCCGCTATCTTATTGGAAGATGACTACAAGCAGAAATATGCGGGTTTTGATCCTCATTCGACAGAATCCTACATTATGTTCGAATTTATGCAAAATAAATACATGGAGCAGAGTATAAGCTTCGCCGATCAGATTCAAAAAGAATTTAAATCATTTGCCAGGAGGAATGACCGCGGCGTAAAACAAGCCGGGTTTTTAGTCCTCCGGAAGACAAGCATGCCCAGTGTATTGATTGAAGTAGGTTTCATTTCCAATAAAGAAGAAGAACGGTATATGGGAAGCGAAAGAGGACTTAAAAATTTGTCCGAATCCATTTACCGCGCATTCAAGTCCTATAAAAGTAATCATGATCGGAAATCCGGTTATGCTTCGGAACGTCCGATGGAAGCGCCGGAGAAAAAAGCAACGGTAGCGCCGGAGAAAAAAACAGCGGCAATACCGGAGCAAAAAGCAGCACCGGAACAGACGGAACAAAAAAAGACAGCATCTGTGTTGCCCGAATCGGACAAAGAAGTTTATAAAGTTCAAATACTCACATCTTCCGTAAAACTGTCTGCCAATTCTCCGCTGTTAAAAAATTACAGGGAAATTGATTTCTATAAGGAAAACGATCTGTATAAATACACCCTCGGATCTTGTGAAAATCTGGAAGATGCAAAAAAAATCCGGAATAAAGTATCCAAAGATTTCAGAGATGCTTTCATCATCACATTCAAAAACGGCATAAGAGTTAAATAATGTATACTTAAAAATTACTCTTCTATGAAAAAAATATCGAAAGAAGCGAAAATCGGATTAGTCACGCTGGCTGGCTTGTTCCTCCTGTATTTTGGGCTTAATTACCTGAAAGGGGTCGACATCTTTAAACCGACCAATCATTATTATGTAAAGTTCGATAATGTATCCGAATTGCAAAAATCTTCCCCTATATTCGTGAACGGATTCAAAATAGGATTAGTGAACGAGATTTTCTACAATTACCAAACCAACGAAGGCTCGCTGGTAGAGATCGCGCTGGATAAAAGCATGAGAATAGAAACCGGCTCTTACGTGAAACTATCTACCTCGCTAACCGCTGGTGGAAGTTTAAGTTTAATCTTGAACAAACACGTAACTACCTATTATTCGCCGGGCGATACGCTTGAAGGCAGATATCCCATTGGTATGATGGAAAAAGTTTCCGAAAATATTGTACCTCAAATAGAGGTGATGCTGCCTAAACTGGATTCAATCCTCACCGGACTACAGTCGCTGGTCAACAATCCCGCCTTATCGCAGTCCCTGGATTATATCACACAATCCTCTCACAACCTGTCTCAGGCAACCGGACAAATAAACAGGATGCTGGTAAATGATTTCCCGGTTATTGTTACCAATTTTAAATCGGTTTCTTCCGACTTTGCAGATGTGAGTCGCAACTTGAAAAAAATAGATTTTGAAGCAACAATGCAGCAAGTGAATCTTGTTTTGGAAAATTTAGACAAAATGACACATCAGATGAATAGCGAAGATAATACATTGGGGTTATTGTTGAACGACAGGCAATTATATGACAATCTCAATGCAGCTTCGACAAATGCCTCTTCACTATTGCTGGATTTGAGAGAAAATCCCAAGCGATACGTACACTTCTCTTTATTTGGTAAAAAATAGGGCTCTAAAAAATGATTATTTAGATTCTGTCTAAATTTCAATCAAAGTAGCAAACATTTCCTATCTCCTTTTATTAGACGCCAAAGTAATTGAGTTCGCTTCCTTGGAGACAAAAATTCTGAAGGTTGAATAAGCCTGAAATAATGATTTGCAAACGACTGAATAGCAAATATTTATATAAATACAGCATCTCATTTTCAGGCAAAATTTCTAAGTCTTTGATACAAAAGACTATGTAAAAAGCAAGGAAAACCCCATTTTTTTTTGTCGTTTTTTTTCCCAAATTTTGCATCACTTTTTCGAAGTTCGCTAAGGGAAAAGTTGTTAATGTAATTCATTTAATTAATAAAGAAAAAACTGTAGTCAGTGGAATCCAATTATCAAATATTATGGGATGAATGTCTAAAAGTGATCAAGGACAACGTATCCGAGAGCGCTTTTTCCACATGGTTTTTACCGGTAGTTCCTCTCCAGTATAAAAAAAGAGAGTTAACCATTCAGGTGCCCAGTCAATTTTTCTATGAATATTTGGAAGAACAATATGTAGATTTATTACATGCAACGCTTTCCAAAGTAATTGGTCACGGAACAATCTTGAATTATCGTGTAATCGTAGACAATTCGTCGAACGCTCATACCACGTTGCAGAGTGAAACGAAGACTTTGTTTGCCGAAAGAAAAACGCTTAAAGACGCCAACAAGACTCCAAAGCTGTTTTCAGCAACTTCTGCCGTGCATGAATGGAATCCCAATCTAAATCCCCGTTATAATTTTGATAATTATTTTGAAGGAGAAAGCAATAAACTGTCCAGAACGGTTGCAGCAACTATTTCCAAGAATCCTGGTAACACAGCTTTTAATCCGTTATTTATTCACGGCAACTCCGGCGTAGGGAAAACGCATCTTTGCCATGCAATAGGAAACAAAATCTGCGAATTTCATCCTGGAAGAAAGGTCTTATATATCTCGTCTCATTTATTTAAAGTGCAATTTATGGATGCTACACGGAACAACAGTTCCAATGATTTCATTAATTTTTATCAAGGTGTAGACGTTTTAATTTTGGACGATATTCAAGAACTTTCAGGTTTAACGGCAACGCAAAATACATACTTCCATATATTTAATCACCTGCATCAGTTAGGTAAACAAATCATATTGACTTCCGACAAACTTCCGAAGGATTTACAGGGATTGGAAGATCGTTTAATATCCCGTTTGAAATGGGGAGTGACAACCGAATTGCACAGGCCGGACTTGTCGCTTCGCAAGAAAATCCTTACCCATAAGATACTGCACGACGGATTGGTGATCTCGAAAGAGATTGTGGATTATATTGCCGAGAATGTTACGGAGCACGTCCGTGACTTGGAGGGTATTATCACCTCTCTCGTGGCCTACTCTTTGGTTTATAACCGGGAAGTAGATCTGGAACTGGCCAAAAGAGTCGTCAGCCAATCCATCAAAATAGAGGAGAAAAAGATCACTATAGAAAAAATACAGGATGTAGTAAGTGGTTTTTACAAAATAGAACTGCGCGATATTCACTCCAAATCACGGAAGCAGGAGATTGTACAGGCCAGGCATCTTTCCATGTTCCTGTCTAAAAAGTATACGGGGTTTTCCTATTCCCACATCGGACTCAAAATCGGCAATCGCGATCATGCAACCGTCCTTCATGCCTGCAAAACGGTACAAGATGCGATTGATACCAATAAATCTTTCCGCATACAGGTAGAAGAAATAGAATCTAAACTCAAGCATTAATTTAGTATCAATATTTTGTTTTTGCTGCGGCATAGCAACTTCTTCAAGGTGCAGAATTGAATTTATGTGTAAAAATAATTTTCATTTTATTTGCCAATAAAAAAACTATTCATATCTTTGCCGCTGGATTTCAAAAATAAATATGAATCATTTAATTAATACATATTGGTGGTGGCGCTTACAAACTGTCCGTTCGTGAGTTAAGCCGGCGTATGTATTAATATGCAAAAATAATATAACAAAAGGTCTGCCACTCACGGCAGACCTTTTTAAGTTTAAAATAAATATCGAGTATATATGGAAAGTTATCATGTAAATGAAGATGGCTATTACGGAACGTTCGGCGGTGCATACATCCCCGAAATCCTGTACAACAACGTGGAGAACCTGAAAAGGGAATATCTCTCCATCCTGAATGATCCTGCCTTCAAAAAAGAATTTGACGAACTGCTGCGGGACTATGTGGGACGTCCGACGCCCCTCTATCCCGCAAAGCGCCTCTCCGCCCGGTACGGCTGTAAAATCTATCTCAAAAGAGAAGACCTGAACCATACGGGAGCGCACAAAATCAACAACACCATCGGACAAATCCTCCTGGCAAGGCGAATGGGCAAAACCCGCATCATCGCCGAAACAGGCGCCGGACAGCATGGCGTTGCCACGGCTACCGTCTGTGCCCTGATGGACATGCAATGCATTGTCTACATGGGCAAAACGGATACCGAACGGCAACGGCTCAACGTCCAGAAAATGGAAATGCTGGGCGCCAAAGTCGTCCCCGTGACCAGCGGAAACATGACGCTCAAGGACGCTACCAACGAGGCTATCCGCGACTGGTGCTGCAATCCTGTCGATACGCATTACATCATCGGGTCGGTCGTGGGGCCGCATCCCTATCCCGACATGGTTGCCCGCCTGCAATCCGTCATCAGCGAAGAAATCAGGAAGCAGTTGATGGAAAAGGAAGGCCGCGACTGTCCCGACTGCCTCATCGCCTGCGTGGGCGGGGGAAGCAACGCCGCGGGAACCATCTACCACTACCTGGACGACCTGCGGGTGAAAATCTTCCTGGCCGAAGCCGCCGGAAAGGGCGTGGATTCCGCACTGACCGCGGCTACGATTCTGCTGGGGAAAACGGGCATCATCCACGGCAGCAAAACGCTTATCATGCAGACGGACGACGGCCAGATAGAGGAACCTTATTCCATTTCGGCCGGGCTGGACTATCCGGGCATCGGCCCGATGCACGCCAATCTCGCACGGACAGGCCGATCGGAAGTGCTGGCCATCACCGACGACGAGGCCTTGAAAGCCGCCTTCGAGCTGACCAAAATGGAGGGCATCATCCCGGCGCTGGAATCGGCACACGCCCTGGCCGTGCTCGGCAAAAAACGGTTCAGGCCGGAAGACATTGTCGTGCTGTGCGTTTCCGGTCGCGGCGACAAGGATATGGAAACTTATTTGAGTGTGAAAGCATCGCAAGCGTGTCACTGCGAAGGCGAAGCATGAAGCATCCGACATAATAAAGTAAACATCACCGCTGCGTCATTGCGAAGGCGAAGCCTGAAGCAATCCAGCATAATAAAATATAAACATCATGCAACGAGGAGGATGCGTGTATATAATGGCAAGCGAACATAACGGAACGTTATACGCAGGTGTTACAAATAACCTTCAACGCCGTATATGGGAACATCGCAATAATGTATATGCAGACAGTTTTACAGCGAAATACGGTTACCATACTTTAGTATATTACTGTAATTTTCATCGAATAGAAGAGGCTATTGCAGAAGAAAAGCGTATTAAGGGAGGTAATCGTAAAAAGAAATTGAAACTTATTGAAGATATGAATCCTGAATGGCGTGATTTATGGGAGGAAGTAGAAAAATGGTGATAAGAAATCTGGATTGCTTCAGGCTACGCCTTCGCAATGACGATGCTCTTTTGGCATCATCACCGTGTCACTGCGAAGGCGAAGCATGAAGCAATCCAGAGTAGAGACGCAATGCATTGCGTCTCCAGTTTTTAGTTTTTAACTTTTAGTTTTTAGTTTATTTACGTATGAAACACAAAGTGTATACAAGTTCGGTAAAAGTCCTGGCAGATTTGCAGACGCCAGTCGGCATTTACCTGAAAATGAGAGACCTGTATCCGGAATCCGTACTGCTGGAAAGCTCGGATTTCCACGGGGGAGAAAATTCGTTTTCGTTCATCGGACTGAAGCCCGTAGCGCGCTTCTGCCTGGACAAGGGCGTAATCACGCAGGAATATCCCCATGGACGGACGGAAAAAATCGAAGTCGACGAATCCGTCCATGTCCCGGAAGTTTTCCAGCAATTCGTACAGTCGTTCGAGCCGGAAAACGCGCAGCCGGCAGACATCAACGGCTTTTTCGGCTACACGTCCTACGACGCCGTTTCCTGCTTTGAAACGGTCAATACCCGGAAACAGGAAACCGCATCGGCGTCCGACATCCCCGAAATGCTGTACATCTACTACCGCTACATCATCGTCGTCAATCATTTTAAAAATGAACTGACGCTGGTCGAGAACCTCTTTGAAGGCGAGGAGAGCAACATCCACGTCATCCTGAATCTCCTGGAAAACAGGAATTTTGCCGTATATGACTTCCACGTCGAAGGACAGGAAACGTCGTCCATCACCGACGAAGAGTATATGGACATGGTTTCGCAGGGCATCCGGCACTGCAAGCGCGGGGATGTGTTCCAGATTGTCCTGTCGCGGCGGTTTCAGCAGGATTTTTCGGGCGACGACTTTCCGGTTTACCGCAGCCTGCGCTCCGTCAACCCGTCGCCGTACCTGTTTTACTTTGATTTCGGGTCTTTCCGCATCTTCGGCTCTTCGCCGGAAACGCATTGCCGGGTCAGCGGCGGACGGGCGTATATCGACCCGATTGCCGGCACCGTGCCCCGCACCGGCGATGAAACAAAAGACAGGGAGCTGACGGAAAAGCTGCTGCACGACCCGAAGGAAAATGCGGAACATGTGATGCTGGTCGACCTGGCGCGCAACGACCTCAGCCGCAACACGTCGCACGTCCGGATAGAATTTTACAAGGAAGTGCAGTACTATTCGCACGTCATCCACCTCGTTTCCCGCGTGAGCGGCGAAGTGCAGCCGGGCGGCAATCCCATCCGCCTTTTCGCCGATACGTTTCCCGCCGGCACGCTCTCCGGAGCGCCCAAAGTCCGCGCCATGGAACTGATCCGGGACATCGAAAAGCACGACCGCGGATTCTACGGCGGATGCATCGGCTACATCGGCCTGAACGGCGACCTGAATCAGGCGATTACCATCCGATCTTTCCTCAGCAAAAACAATACCCTCTACTACCAGGCCGGCGCGGGAATCGTGAACCGGTCGGTAGAAAGCTCTGAACTTCAGGAAGTAAACAATAAACTGGGTGCATTAAAAAAGGCCATAGATCTGGCAGCAAAAAAATGAAAATACTGATTTTTGACAATTACGATTCTTTTACCTACAACCTGGTACACGCGGTAAAAGAACTGGGCTATACCGATGTAGAAGTCCACAGAAACGACCGTATCCCGCTGGAATCCATCGAGCAGTACGACCGAATCATCCTCTCGCCCGGCCCGGGCATCCCTTCGGAAGCAGGCTTGCTGCTGCCGCTGATTAAGCGCTATGCGCCGTCCAAAAGCATCCTGGGCGTGTGCCTGGGACATCAGGCCATCGCGGAGGCGTTCGGAGCGACGCTGCTGAACCTGGAAGACGTTTATCACGGCGTGGCGACGCCGGTCAGGATAATCGCCGGAGATGTGATATTCAAAGGCCTTCCAACGACGCTGGAAGCGGGACGCTACCATTCCTGGGTGGTCAGCAACCTGCGTCTGCCGGAAGAAATTACCGTTACCGCCGTCGATGAAAATGGAGAAATCATGGCGCTGAAACACAGCCGCTACGATGTGCACGGCGTGCAGTTCCATCCGGAATCTATCCTGACGCCGGAGGGGACGAAGATTATCGCAAATTTTTTAAAATCATGAAACAGATATTATACAGACTCTTTGAGCATCAGTATCTTTCGCGGGAAGAGGCGAAAGACGTCCTGACCGGCATGGCCGAAGGAAAATACAATGAAAGCCAGATTGCCGCATTTGTAACGGTATATTTGATGCGGAGCATCAGCGTGGACGAAATCCTGGGATTCCGCGAGGCGCTGCTGGACATGCGCGTCAACGTGGACGCCCTGCGCCCGTACAACCCGATCGACATTGTTGGGACGGGGGGCGACAACAAGAACACGTTCAACATCTCCACGGCGGCCTGCTTTGTGCTGGCCGGCGCGGGATACAGGGTGGCGAAGCACGGAAATTACGGCGCGACCTCCGTGAGCGGCGCGTCGAACGTGATGGAAGAGCACGGGGTGAAGTTCACGAAAGACATCGACCGGCTGGAGCGCTCGCTGGACAGGCTTAACATTGCCTATCTGCACGCTCCGTTTTTCAATCCGGCGCTGAAGACGGTGGCTCCGGTGCGCAAGTCGCTGGCCGTGCGGTCATTCTTCAACGTGCTGGGGCCGATTGTCAATCCCCTGATTCCGAAGCGGCAGATGCTGGGCGTTTACGACCTGAAGATGGCGCGCCTGTACCATTATATTTATCAGCAGATGGACTGCGATTTTTCCGTTGTCCACAGCCTGGACGGTTACGACGAGATTTCGCTGACGTCGCCCTTCAAGGTGATCGGCAAGTCGGGCGAAAGCATGTACACGCCTGAACAACTGGGCTTTCCTACCGGAAAAGAATCCGACCTCTACGGCGGAGACACGCCCCGGGAAGCGGCGCGCATCTTCGACAGCGTGCTGGACAATACGGCGACCGATGCGCAAAAAAACTGCGTCGTTGCCAATGCCGCATTTGCCATCCGGACTGTCGACAGCCGGCTTTCCATCGAAGACTGCATCGCCATTGCCGGCGATTCCATCGTGTCCGGCAAGGCGAAAGAGACGTTCAGAAGGTTTGTGGAGATGAACGGGGAGTAATGCTGTAAGCATATTATGCCTGTATACAGGAGTTATGTGCAATGCTGGCTATAAATGGTTGACAAATTCATTAAAGTATGGAAATGGACAAAAAGGCAAAAAATATATTATTCAAAACGTACTGGAAAAATGGCTGGATTGACGAACAGGACATAAAAACCGCTCCGGCTGATTTTGAATATGCGAAGTCAAAAGGACTCATGTTTGACAATATAAATATCACCCATGACCAGTGTGTAGCTGAAATCCTGGACATTGTTCATACTATATCCATGGAAAAAGTATCCAGGGCATTTTTGAGCAGTCTTTCAAACAGGCGGCTTGACTGGCGTTCCGGCATCGCTTCCTTTTTTATAGCAAAACAGTTCACAAAACACGCCTATTCAAAAGCTGTAAGCGGTCATGGGTATGACAATGGAAAAGTAACCTGCACCTCATATACCTGTGGAATATGCAGGGATTTAAAGTATGGCATCACAGGACACGAGAATTACATCAATAAAGATTTGAACGTGTTGAATTTTGAAAGAATAAAATGGGGCGGGGTACGGCACGGGGATTTATTATACACGTTATTTGATTTACGAATGTTTCATGCAGAA
>JAISFI010000188.1 GCA_031263685.1 Dysgonamonadaceae bacterium
GGCCTCTCGCCCGTCAGCATTGAAAATGCCCGGCTAAACCTCGAAACGGAAATTCCCGGCTGGGACTTCAACACCACCCTCGCCCAAACGCAGCACGAATGGGAAAAGGAGCTAAGCAAAATAAAGGTCGAAGGCAGCGACCGGCAAAAGGAAATTTTCTATACGGCGCTGTATCACGTGCTGATACAGCCGAACACACTCTCGGACGTCAACGGCCAATACATGGCTGCCGATTTCACGGTACGGCACACATCCACCCCTCCGGCCTATTATTCCACCTTTTCCCTTTGGGATACCTACCGGGCGGCGCATCCGCTCTATACGCTCCTGCAGCCGGAACGGAACGCCGGTTTTGTGAAAAGCCTGATTGCGCATTACGAAAGCTATGGCTATCTGCCCATCTGGCAACTCTGGGGACAGGAAAACTATTGCATGATAGGCAACCACTCCATCCCCGTCATTGTCGACGCCGCATTGAAAGAATTGCCCGGAATAGACCCCCGGCAGGCTTATGAAGCCGTCCGGCAGTCTTCCCTGATCCCGCATCCCAACTCGCCTTTCGAGGTCTGGGAGAAATACGGATACATGCCCGAAAACATTCAGACGCAATCGGTCTCAATCACCCTCGAAATGGCCTTCGACGACTGGTGCGTGGCGCAACTGGCACAAAAGCTTGGAGAAACGGACGATTACAACCGCTTCATCGCCCGTTCTGCATATTACCGGAACCTGTACAATCCGCAAACACACTTTTTTCAGCCCAAAGACGATACGGGACGCTGGATAGAGCCTTTCGACCCGTTCAAGTACGGCGCCAACGGCGGAAACCCCTTCACCGAAGGAAACGCCTGGCAATACTACTGGTACGTTCCCCACAATATAGAAAACCTCATTGAACTGACCGGCGGAAAGAAAGCTTTCAGCCAAAAGCTGGACGAGTTTTTCACCAGCGACTATCACGTGGAATTGAACGACAACGCCTCCGGTTTTATCGGACAATACGCCCACGGAAACGAGCCAAGTCATCACGTCGCCTATCTCTACAATTATGTCGGGGAGCCGGAGAAAACCCAGTACTACGTCTCGAAAATCCTGAACGAACTCTACAACACATCCACCTCCGGTTATGCCGGCAACGACGACTGCGGCGAAATGTCGGTCTGGTACGTCTTCAGCGCCATGGGCTTTTACCCCGTCAATCCCGCCGGCCAGCAATACGACTTCGGTTCGCCCTTGCTCGAACGGGCAGAAATAGCCCTCCCCAACGGAAAAACCTTTGTCGTTTCGGCGCCCAAAAAATCGCCCGACCACATATACATACATTCCATCAAGCTCAACGGCAAGCCTTACCGGCAAAACCACATCACGCACCGCGAAATTTTGCAGGGCGGAACGCTGGAATTTCAGATGACAGATACCCCTCCCGCCCAACCTCCCCGCCTCTCCGACCTGGTCAACCCCTTCATCGGCGCCAGTACCAACACCGCCCATTCCTACCACGGACTGGGGAAAACATTTCCGGGTGCAGCGACGCCCTTCGGAATGACGCAGGTCAGTCCCAACACTATCACCGGAGGCGACAACGGATCGGGCTACAGCTACGAACACACCTCCATCGAAGGCTTTGCATTCACACAAATGAGCGGCGTGGGCTGGTATGGCGATTGTGGAAATCTTCTGGTAATGCCGTCGACCGGAGCCTTGAAAACCCTTGCCGGACATCCCGAAGATACGCAAAGCGGCTACCGCTCCCTGTACGACAAAGCAAGCGAAACCGCCCAAGCCGGCTACTATTCGGCGCTCCTTACCGACTACCACATCAAAGCCGAAGCAACGGCTGCCCCCCACAGCGGCATCCTCCGCTTCACCTTCCCCAAACATAAGCAATCGCGCATACAAATCGATTTGGCGCGAAGAGTGGGTGGAACATCCGTTTACCAGTACATTCAGGTGAAAGACGACCGCACCATTCGCGGCTGGATGCGCTGCACGCCCGAAGGCGGCGGCTGGGGAAACGGCGACGGGCATCCCGATTACACGGTTTATTTTTATGCCCAATTCAGCCGCCCGCTCGAAAACTGCGGTTACTGGAGCGCCGATATTCCCGACAGTCTGCCCCGTCGTCTCGGCGATGTATCTTCCGAAGCCTATCAAAGACGAATAGCAAACGCGCAAATCATTCAGGGAATGACCGAACTGGAAGGAAAACACCTGGGATTTTTCACCGAGTTTGAAACGGAAGCCGATGAGGTCGTTACCCTGAAAGCCGCCATCTCGTATGTAGATATGGAAGGCGCCGAAAAAAACTTCAACGCCGAAGTGGCAAACCGTTCTTTCGATGACGTCTGCGAAGAAACCAAACAATCGTGGGACAATGCTCTGCATAAAATAACCGTCACCGGAGGCAGCCGTGAACAGCAAACCATTTTTTACACCGCCCTCTACCATACCCTGATCGATCCGCGCATCTGTTCGGATGTAGACGGGCGTTATTGGGGCGGCGACCGGCAGGTTCATCACGCCAACCGCTTCCGGAAACGTACCGTCTTCAGCGGCTGGGACGTGTTCCGCAGCCAGTTTCCGCTGCAAACGATCATCAACCCCGAACTGGTCAACGACCAGATTAATTCCTTTATTACGCTCGCCGAAGAAAACGGAACAGGCTACTACGACCGCTGGGAGTTTCTGAACGCCTATTCGGGATGTATGATTGGCAATCCGGCCCTCTCCGTCATCGCCGATGCCTGCATGAAAGGGATTCGTGACTATGACCTCGAAAAGGCTTACCGGTACGCGCTCCGTACTTCCGAAAAATTCGGCAACGGAACCCTCGGCTATGCCTTTCCCTACAGCATTTCCTCTACCCTGGAATATGCCTATTCCGACTGGTGCATGTCCGTACTGGCCGAAGCATTGGGCAAAGAAGCCGACGTAGCGCGTTTTACCCGTCGCTCACAAGCCTATCGGAACGTGTTCGACAAAGAAAAAGGCTGGTTTCGTCCGAAAAAGCAGGATGGCTCTTGGGAAGAGTGGCCGGAGAACGCTCGCATGCAGGAATGGTACGGCTGCATCGAATCCAACCCCTATCAGCAGGGCTGGTTCGTTCCCCACGACATTCCGGGCATGGTAGAACTCATGGGTGGAGAAGAAAAAACTCGCGCCGATTTGCTCCACTTCTTTGAAAAGGCGCCTGCCGACTTGCTTTGGAATGCCTACTACAATCATGCCAACGAGCCGGTTCATCATGTTCCCTTTCTTTTCAATCGCCTGCACGCTCCCCGACTCACCCAGCAATGGACGCGGCATATTTGCGAAAAGGCTTATAAAAACACGGTCGAAGGATTGGTGGGCAATGAAGACGTCGGGCAGATGTCGGCCTGGTACGTATTGGCGGCAGCCGGTATTCATCCCCTCTGTCCGGGCGATACCCGCTATGAGATAACCAGCCCGGTATTCGATGCCATACATTTCCATCTGGATTCGGGCAAGACATTCACCATCGAAGCGGTAAACAATTCTCCCGAAAATATCTACATCCAAAGCATGGAACTGAACGGCCAACCGCTGGAGGAGTATGCTATCGATCACAGAGAGATTGTTAAGGGAGGACGGCTGGTATTGAAGATGGGACGGTGATTACTTTTTTATTTTCAATTATTTGTTGCATTTACTAGACGTTAAAATTATTTTTTATACATTTGCAACATTTTGGAAAGTTATTAATTATCCTTTTTTTCAAAGATGTACAGAATGAAACAAAATTACGCTCCTACTTTACGTAAAGAAGAGAAACTCTCTATGATATGCAATTACGCTTATACCGTTTACAACGGAGTTTACCCACAAAATTAATTTATAAATAACAAAAAAGATGTTACTAATAAAAAACACTTGGACAGGTTTACGTCACAAACATTGGACATTGTTTGCAACTTTCACTTACTTTTTGAAAGGAATTGCCCGTGAAACAAACATTCTTTCTAATTTCTTTTTAGAATGGCATAGAAAGACCATTTGCCGCCAATTTAAAAAGAAATGGTTAAAGCAATACGGTGAAATATGCTGTTTTGATTTTAATGGCGCTAAATTTCCGGATATTTCAGCCGATAAGGATAATTTTCTTCTCATGACAGGTTCTGTTTTTGAGGATACTTTTTTCATTCCATGCTATTACGACGACAATTACGACAAAACCCTTGTCGAACGTCTCGATCGACACATGAATGAAGGCCCGTACGGATACATCGACGGAACGTTCGACGTAACCGTACGGAAAAACGACGTCGTTATCGATGCCGGAGCTTGGCTGGGCGACTTCAGTGCCTACGCCGCATCCAAAAATGCAACCTGCTATGCCTTCGAACCCGTTGCCGCTACCTTCCGTACGCTTTGCGAAACGGCCGAACTGAACAAGTCCCATATTTTTCCGGTACAAAAAGGCCTCGGAAGCGAAGAATCTCAACTGGATATTTCAGTTCCTGCCTGCACAAGCGCGAGTTCTTTCATCATGTTCCATGAAAACGGGCAAATAGAAACAATCCAAATCACCACCCTCGACAAATTTGTCGAAGAAAACAAACTCAGCAAAATCGACTTCATCAAAGCCGACATCGAAGGCGCCGAAAGAGACATGCTCCTCGGAGCAACCAACGTATTGAAGACCTTCGCCCCCAAACTCGCAATATGCACCTACCATCTCCCCGACGACCCGGAAGTACTGGAAAAAATTATCCTTGATGCAAATCCGGATTATACTGTCCGGCATCTCCGGCACAAATTATTTGCTATGGTAATAAAGTAAGTCAACTTCAAATCATGGAACTGATCACTCTCGCAATGCCGGTCTATAACGTGGAACCATACGTGGAGAAAGCGTTACTGTCCGCTTTAAACCAGACATACGAACAGATAGAATACATTATCGTCGATGATAAAGGCAATGACCATTCTATGGATGTTGTCAGGAAAATTCTCTCAACCCATCCCAGAGGAAATGCGGTAAAAATTATTGAACATCCGGTAAATATTGGCACAGGAGCTACAAAAAACACAGCTATCGACGCTGCTCAAGGAAAATATTTATATTTTATGGACAGCGACGATGAAATAACGCCTCGCTGTATTGAAATGTTATATGCAAAAATGCAGAACGAAAATGTCGATTTCATCATCGGCTCTTGGCAGAGCAGTCTCCGCAATGGCGATGTATTAACCCGAACAGTATGCAATCAGTCATCCATACGCGGACAGTTTGCAGTTGCCCGGCAATTTTTTGAAAAAAGAAATAAAGCAATGGCTGTTTTTACATGGAATAAGCTATACAGAATCGCTTTCCTTCGCGACAACAACATCCGCTGCATACCCGATCAACTCATCGAAGATAATATATTCTCATTCCAGTACTTTCTGCATGCAAACGCCTGTGCATTCGTTTCCGACGTTACTTATATCTATTACGACACTCCCACTTCCAACACGAACCGGCTTCAAAAAACAAACTTTTCCCTGCGCCTCGCACGGGAATTTGTCCAAATCATTTCCTTTTATAAAGAATATAGCAAACATTATCGCGGTGATACCATTTATGAATCTCTCCTTGCATACATCATTTTTTATATACCTTATCTATCTCTGAAAATCCAAAATAATAATATAATTGAACCCTCAGAAAGAAAAAAACTGTTGAAAGAAATCACCCGCTTTCCACTTACACTCAATGAAATATTTTGTCTTCGTCGCAAAAAGCTATTTTTTCTTATTCAATGGTTCATATTTAAGATGCCGTTACCTTTTCGCATCGCTCTCTTTAAAATCATTCAAAAACTGTCCGTATTGAAGAAAAAAATACTACCTTAGCACCGTTTTTAAAAATTAATTATATCACATGTTCACAACGCCCATCCTCTTCCTGGTATTCAACCGCGAAGACACAACAGGAAAGGTCTTCGACGCCATCCGGCAGCAGCAGCCCAAATATCTCTTTGTTGCTGCCGATGGCCCCCGTCAAAACAAGCCCGGAGAAGCGGAAAAATGCCGGCGCGTACGGGACATTATCCGTCAAATAGACTGGGATTGCGAACTGAAAACCCTTTTCAGAGACGAAAACCTGGGCTGCAAAACTGCCGTAAGTTCCGCCATCACCTGGTTCTTTGAACACGTCGAACAGGGCATCATCCTCGAAGACGACTGCCTGCCCGACCCTTCATTCTTCCCCTACTGCGAAGAACTCCTCATCCGCTACAAAGACGACGACCGCATCGGCCACATCAGTGGAAACTGTTTCCTTCCCGGCCTCATTGAAAACGGACTGAGCTACGACTTCTGCTCCATTGCCCACATCTGGGGATGGGCTACTTGGCGCCGTGTCTGGAAAAACTATGATGTCAAATTTCCTTATTGGACAGAAACGGAAACAAATAAAAACAAACGAAAATCACTGTTTAAGAGCTTCCGGGAAGAAATTTATTTTTCATCCTTTATTCCGGATGCCTTAAAAGAAAGAAACAACATTCATACATGGGATGTTCAATATCTGTATATGCTTAGGATACAGAACCAATTGTCGATTTATCCCGCTGTCAATCTGGTTACCAATATCGGATTGAATACAGAAGACGCAACACACACGATGTCAAAAAAAACAACGAAATCCTGTGTGGATGCACAGGCAATCCCTTTCCCTCTGCAGCATCCTCAATACATTTTGCCGAACCGGAAAATAGATGATATCACGTTCAAAAAACGTTTCTTCTCGTATAAAAGACTTGTTCGGTATTTTCTCAGACTTTATTGAAAAGGAATTTATTTGACAAATACAATGACAGTATATTTTTATCACATGATTCTCATAGAGGAATCTTATCGCGATTGGCAAAAATCTCAATACCCGGGGCATTTATTGTACGGTTTCACTTTTTTGCAAAAATATGGTATTGAAGCATTTTTGCATCGTATCCCTTTTAATCCCTATAAATGGCGTTTACGTCTATCTCTTTACAATCTTTTTTCCATTCTTTTTTGCAGGAAAAAATTTGATGCCATTTATGCTGTTACCCATCATGGTTTAGAGTTGCTTGTCTATCTCAGAGCGTTGAAATTATATCGAAAACCAATTGTTATCTGGCATCATACGGCCATTATTATTCCTGAAAATCCAGTTAGAAGAATTTTTTCCAGTCTTTTTTATAAAGGAATTGATAAAGCTTGTTTTTTTAGTCAGTCGCTCTTAGATAAATCAATAGAAACAAGAAAAATACATCGAGAAAATGCCTTTTTAATCCATTGGGGCGCAGATCTTATATTTTACGATAATATTAAAAAACAGCATAATCGAAATGAAAGCACAAAGTATATATCTACAGGACAAGAAAATAGAGATATTGCAACTTTAATCGAAGCATTTAACCAAACAAATCAATCTTGTGAAATTTATCTTCCGGCATGGAATCCGATTTATAAAGCTCAATTACAAAAAAATTCAGTCATTAATGAGAATATTCGACTGTTTTATGTGAACGCCAGATATATTGAAATGGCAAAGAAAGTAAATGAAGCCTTTGCTGTTGTTATTCCATGCTTAAGCAATCCTTATACGGTTGGATTGACCTCTTTAGTAGAAGCTATGGCTTTAGGATTACCTGTTCAACAGACAATCCAACATATCCTATTGATGTTGAAAAAGAGCATATTGGAATCAAAGTTCCTTATGGAGATATAAATGCATGGGTGAATGCCATTCAATATTTAAGTGCACATTCTGAAGAAGCTAAGGAGATGGGAAATAATGCACGAAAGCTGGCTGAAAAACAATACAACCTCGAACTATTTGTTAAAGAAATTGCATATATTCTTTTATCTTTAAAACATACATTATAGGTGAAAATTCTTTTCCTCAATACTTCCGAACGAGCTGGTGGTGCTGCCATTGCCGCAAACCGCTTACTCACAGCCCTGCAAAAAACAGGGGTAACTGCTTCCATGCTTGTTCGCGACAGGCAAACGAACAATTCAACTGTTAGCTCTACAAATACTTCATGGCCGACAAAAAAAATAAATTTCATTCGCTTTGCATGGGAACGGCTTATAATCTTTCTTTCCAACAAATGCAGTCGGAAAAATCTCTTCAAAATTTCCATCGCCAATACAGGAACGAACATTACCGATCATCCGCTGGTAAAAGAAGCAGACGTCATTCATTTGCACTGGATTAATCAGGGTTTTCTGTCATTGAGTGATATAGCGAAACTGATCGAAACAGGCAAACCGCTTGTCTGGACCATGCACGACTTCTGGCCGGCTACAGGCATTTGCCATTATCCCGGCGAGTGTATACGGTATAAAACAGAATGTTTTCAATGTGCCAAACAGAAAATGCATCCTTTAACAGATTTAGCAAAGGCAACATTTGCAAAGAAACAAAAATTATCCTTGCCCCGAATCGCTTTTGTTGGCTGCAGTAAATGGCTTACTGCCTCAGTACGGCAAAGCAGTCTATTGAAAAATGCTTCTATAGTTTCCATTCCCAATCCGATAGATACAGGCATATTTCAACCCGTTGACAAACAAAAAGCAAGAAAAATACTGCATTTGCCCATTGATAAGCAATTAATTCTTTTTGCTTCAGCTAAACTTTCCGATACCAGAAAAGGAGCGATGTATCTGATGGAGGTGTGTAAAATATTACAAAACAGAGGCGTAGATTCATTCGAAATTGTATTGACAGGCAATCAGTCGGAGGAATTGGCAAACAATCTTTCCTTTCCTGTTCACGAATCAGGCTACATATCGGAAGAAAAATCAATGGCGATGATCTATTCCTGTGCAGATTTATTCCTTATCCCCTCTTTGGAAGACAACCTGCCCAACACAATCATGGAAGCGATGGCTTGTGGAACACCTTGTGTTGGGTTTAGTACCGGAGGTATCCCTGAAATGATTGACCACAAAATAAATGGATATTTGGCAGAATACAAAAATGCGGAGGATTTAGCCGCAGGCATAGCATGGGTGTTGAATAATGCAGAACCTCAACAAATGTCGGAAGCCTGTATAAGAAAAGTTCAAAGCATGTATGCCGAAAATGTTGTAGCCAATCAATACATAAGTCTGTATAAAAGTTTGCCGAATACATAAAACGTAAGACATTCGGCAAACAAACATATTCTTT
>JAISFI010000287.1 GCA_031263685.1 Dysgonamonadaceae bacterium
CTTCGGGCTTCTATCGGGCGTTGCAATAAAGTCATTCATAATTTTCTCATACGATTCGTTATAGAATCGAAAAATTTCATGTTTTTTCTCTCTGTTTAATGATTTATTAAGGTTGGCGATAAAGCCATCCGCCGAAATTTGCGCCGAATTTAATAATCATAGTAAACAAATATCATGAAACAAAAATCATTATTACTTGCCATTTTCCTTTTATTGACCGTTGGAGGGAAATCTTATTCGCAGGAAGTCATTTATGACGAAACGGGTTGCCGCTACACTTCGTACAACGGGCTGGTCATGGCCGGCTATCAAGGCTGGTTTTCCTGCCCCTCCGACCCCGTCAATGCCGGCTGGTTCCATTATCCCCATGACAATCAAGTCAAACAGGGCAGTATCAACATCGACTTTTGGCCCGATATGACCGAGTACGGAAAAAAATACCCGGCTTCCGATTTTGTGCACCCCGACGGCACGCAGGCTTATCTTTTCAGCAGCGCCGATTCTTCCACTGTTGATTTGCATTTCAAATGGATGAAAGAACATGGCATCGATGGCGTGTTCATCCAGCGTTTCGTATCACAAACTGTCGGCGGAGCCGGTAAAACCCGCGTCAACACCGTATTGAAACATGCGCTGAAAGCAGCCGAAAAATACGACCGCGCTATTGCCGTCATGTACGACGGCGGTATCGACAACGAAACGCAATACAACCGTATTACGAGCGACTGGAACGAAATTGTTGAGATGTTTGACCTGTTTAATCCGCAAAAAAATCCCACCTATCTGCGCCATAACGGAAAACCTGTTTTTTCGCTTTGGGGTTACGGCGTGAACAGCAGAGGATTCGAACCGGACTGGTTCGACCGGTTGATGGAAAACATTAAAGGCTCCACAGCCAAAAAAGTTTCCGTGATGATAGGAACGCCCTATTATTGGCGCGAACAGATTTCCGATTGCGTAACCGATACGCGCTACCATGCCTCGCTCGAAAAATGGGTGGATATTATCTCGCCGTGGGCGGTAGGCCGTTACCGCAGCAACAACGCCGTATCGAAAATTTCGCAGACCGTCGTAGCTGATTTGGTGTGGTGCAACCAGCGCAGCATTACTTACGTCCCGGTCGTTTTCCCCGGTTTTAGCTGGCACAATATGAAAGGAGGAGACAATAATCCTTACGACGATTATCCGCGCGAAAGCGGCAATTTTTTATGGAAACAGGTGGCGGCAAACAAAAATGCGGGTGCAGGCAGTCTTTACGTTGCCATGTTCGATGAAATGGACGAAGGCACCTGTATTTTCAAATGTGAAACGACAAGCCGCGTTCCGTTGAACGGTAGCGGAAGATTTATCGGTTACGACGACGCTTGGGGCAGCGACTATTACCTGTGGCTTACCGGTCAGGCAACACGGTGGATTCACGGAGCAAGCGACTACGGCAGTACCAAGCCGGTTCGCGTAATGACAAACGGCGTGTATCTCTCCGCTTCGGGCAACGACGCCAACGACGGCTCTACCTCTGAATTGGCAGTGGCAACGCTCAGTAAAGCCTGCGAACTGATTACACAAGCAGGAAAAACGCATAACACGATTTATGTAAGCGGCGAAACGGACGGTTATTCCAATCCTGTCGCCAACCAAAACAACTCCGTTTATCCGTTTTTGGGAAACAACTATACGCTTGTAATTCAAGGAGTCGAAGGAACAAATCCAAAAATTACAGGTAACACTACCGCCCGCATGTTCCGTTTGCGTGCCGATATGGCATTGCAGTTGAAAAACTTAACCGTATCGGGCGCGGCAGGAGAGGTATTTGAAGGCAACGCTCCATTGCTGCTTATGGCAGGAGGCTCATTTGAAGCCGAAAATGTGATTTTTGAAAATTTCAGCGCTTCGCAAGAAGGCGTGATACAAATGAATACGCTATCAGCGGCAAACCCGTTGATTTCGCTTAAAAATTGCATTTTTAGAAACAACACCTCAACAGGAACGAATGGAAACATTATCCGCTTGCAACAATACGGCGCAAATGCCGAGAATGCGGTAGGCAATGCCAAAATCCGTATCGAAAATTGCGCTTTTGTGAACAACGCAACCATGTACGGCGTGGTATTTCTACGCACGGCAAATATAGCCGAATCTTATCCTGAAATTACCGTTGTTAATTCAACTTTCACGGCAAATTCAATCTCTAACGGCAATGGCGGAACTATCACCGGTTTTAGCGGTAACCAAACGCTCAATATTATTAATTGCACGGTTAAAGATAATACAGGACGCGGCGTTACGGCAGTGGCTGCCCTGACAATGAATATTCAAAATTCAATTATGGAAGGAAATTCACCCTCCGATTTGATGGAAGCGAATGCTCCGGTTGTAAACATCAATCATTCATTGATTGCCAACGAAAACAATGCCGATTACACAAAGCCTGCCGGTTATACTCCCAGCACGCTTTTCAATGATTTTGATGCGATAACTTACAGTTTTTCGCCGGTAGAAGGTTCTTTTGCATTAAATTACGGCAATGCGCAATACCTGAAAGATTTAGACATATATATCGACCAGTTGGGCAACCGGCGCAATTTTGCAAATAACCTTTGTACAGCGGGCGCAGTGGAAAATCCGGTTAAGCCAATTTACGGAGGCGAATCGAAAGATTATACGCATCTGATTATGTACGGTCAAAGCCTTGCTACGGGACACGAATCGCATATTACCCTTTCTGCCGAAAACGTTGCGGGCAACTATATGATTGGCGACCAGATTTGGATAAATTACGGAAACTCCGATTCTCAAAACTTGCACCCCTTACAGGGAACGCGGGCGAAAGGAGCGCCTGCCGATATTATCGAGTGTCCGCTGCTCGGTGCAGCCAACCATATACAACTGAAAGGATTGCACGAAAATATTATTGCAACTTCGGCGGGAACAAGCGGTAAACCGATTGAAGACCTCTCAAAAGAATCGCAAGTAAGCGCTTTGTACAACGATTATACCAATACGTTGAATATGGCAAATTCGATTGTGAATAAAACCAACAGCACAATAACCTGTCCTGCGCTCTTTTGGTTGCAGGGCGAATGGAATTATCAAGGCTACGGAAGCGGATTAACGGACGGTTCAACTCCCACTTTCGACAAGAATGAGTACAAAACGTTGATGGTTACGCTCAAAAACAATATGCAAAACGATGTGAAAACCGTTTACAGTCAAACCGATGCGCCAGTATTTATTACCTATCAATGCGGCTCGCAATATACCAAAGGAAAAGAACTGACCATTGGTATGGCGCAATTGGAAGCTTCCAACGAACAGGACGATATTGTTTGCGCCGGTCCGGTATATCCGATGACCGACGTGGGCGGACACCTGGACGCCAACGGTTACCGCTGGTACGGTGAAATGCTCGGAAAAGTGTATTACAAAACGCAAATCCTGGGCGAAGACTTCAAGCCCCTGCAACCGCTCGAATTGTCGCGCGACAATGCCGACCCGAAGAAAGTGTCTATTAAATTTCTTGTACCGAAACTGCCGTTGGTGTTGGACGACAAGACATTGGGAAAAATCACCGACTACGGTTTTGAAGTTTACAACAACAACGCCCGGCAGCCTGTTTCCAATGTAAGCGTTAGCGGCGATTGCGTCATTCTGACCTGCGTCCAGAACCTGACGGGAAAAATCGAAGTGGTGTATGCCGGAGTAAATGCCGCTTATGTATCAACGAGCGGCAACGGACGGGGAAGCGGAAACCTGCGCGACAGCGACGATTATTCCGCCGTTTTCACCTATCAGGATTTGGATAAGAAGGACGCAAACGGAAATTATGTTTATCCGCGCCATCCCAATGACGCCAGTACGACTTTGCGTCCCGCTTTCGAGCCAAAAGACGCCGACGGAAATGTGATTTACGACCAGCCGTATCCGCTGTACAATTTCAGCGTATCGTTTTATTACGCCATCCCCGAAGGAGAACAGAAATACACGGTTCCCAACCTGACCGGCGGTACCGGCATCGCGCCGAACCCGTCGCGGACAGAAAATATCGCCATTCATCAAAACGGAAAGCGTATTTCCATTTCCGCCGCAAACCATGCAGCCCTGACAGCCGAATTGTTTGAATTGTCGGGCAGGCAAGTGGGCAGTATCTTGAACACGAACCGGCAAGTGGATTTGTCGCATTTGTCCGATGGAATCTATTTGATAAAAGTAACTGCGGACAACGAAACAAAAACAGTAAAAATATGCCTTCACCCTTAATTTTCTTTTTCAATTAATGAATAATTAAGGCTTGGGCTAATGCTGTGGTTGGACATTTGTATTAAAAAATTAATGTCACCGAGTATGCAAACTTATTTTTCAAGGAAACTTTTTCTGCTGTTATTATTAAGCAGATGTGTATTATTCCTGCAAGCGCAAGACCGGAGCGTTCCATTGGGCGCTTCGGGATGGAAACTCTGGTTGGACAGAATCGCCGTTTGGAAAACAGATACATTAATAGTTCCTCCGGTCGATATTAGTAAATTAGCAGTCAATCCGCCGACAGGAGGTTGGGAAAATCTCTTTGCCAAAAGCGTTGCACTGAACAGCGTACAAACAATAATTTCCGACCCTTCCTGTTCCGTCGATGTAACCGTGCCGGGCACAGTAGAAGAATTTTGCTGGGATGCCCTGTCCGGCAGCGGAAAAGGTCTCGGAAGCAGCGGGAATTATGAAGGCGTAAGCTGGTGGGGAAAAGACTTCGACGTTCCTGCGGAAGCGCAGGGCAAGCGCATCAAACTCTACTTTTCGGGCGGCATACGCCAGCGAGCCGAAGTTTTTGTAAACCGGATATTAGTGGGTTACGAACTGGCGCATCAGGAAGCATTTGAAGTGGATATAACCGATGCCGTAAATTACGGCGGTACAAATAAATTAGCTGTCCGCATAACCGATGCCAATGGTAATTTTAGCTGGCCCGATTACACCGGTACATTGTGGGGCGATTATTATTTCCCGCTCTCGCACGCCTTCGGTGGTATTTTAGGCGCTATTGAATTGAAAGTAGTGAATCCTGCTTATGTATCGGATGTGTTTGTAAAGAATAATCCTGCCTTGCACGACATTGACGCCGACATTGAAATAAAGAATGAAGGAACAAGTTCGCTAAGCGGGACAATATCCGTTGAAATAGTCGAAAACTGGAAAAATAACGCAGCCATAAGCAATCCTCAAACCCTCTATACAAACAGTGTTGCCGGAACATTCTCGGTCAATGCAGGCGAATCGGATACGGTTGTGCTTTCGGCTTCTGTTCCCGAAGCCCTGCCGTGGGAAATCAAGGACGCCAATTTGTATGATTTTGTCGTAACCCTGAAAGATGCCGGCGGAAATATATTGGACAAATATACGCAACGCTTCGGCTTCCGTTTTCTGAGCGTAGAAGGTTACGGCACGGATGCGCGTTTCTACTTCAACGGCAAACGCATTTTTTTGCTTTCTGCTATTAGCTGGGGCTTTTGGCCTACAAACGGAATGATTCCTACGGTCGAACTGGCTCGGAAGCACATTGCCTCCGCTCAAACATTGGGGCAAAACATGCTCAATTTTCACCGCTGTCAAGGAAACGATATTGTCTTGAATTTAGCCGACGAAATGGGTATTCTGTATTACGAAGAACCAGGTGGATACATCAGTTCGCGCGTGAAAGCCGACAATCCGGCTGTCGCTCAGGCAAAATATTTTGATGTGGCGACCCAACTGAACAGCCAACGTTTGCTGCGTATGGTAAAACAGCACCGCAATCATCCTTCGCTGGTATATTACAATATGGTGAATGAACCGATGTGGGAACCCGATGAACAGGCAAAACAGGATATGGCAGCCGCTCATCTGTTAGACCCTACCCGTTTTATCAGTTACGGTTCGGGGTTTATGACGCCGGGCGCTACGCAACCGAGTAAACTCCATGCTTTGCCTTATGACCAAACGCAACGCAATGTGGGATTTGTGGATATTCATAATGCCGGAAACTCGCCGGGCGTATATACCGACGTCATTTATAATTCGCCGCAAAATTTCTACCGGAACGACCAGAGCAAAGGCGAAATATTTGTCTGGGGCGAAGAAGGCGCGCTGGCATCTCCTCCTCAATTGGAGATGATTCAGGAAAATATCGCTCAAGTCGGATACAACGGTTGGGATGGCGCCGATTACAAAGACTGGTATAACGCCTATGTAAATTACTTTCAGAAGAAGAAACTGACAGGCTACTATCCGTCAATGACCGGTTTAATCACCTCGTTGGGAAATATTCAGTATTACGAACATGGACGTCTGATAGAAAATGCCCGCATCGCCGACGGAGCGGATTTGTATGTGTTGAACGGCTTTGAAGACATGAAATTCGATAACTTCTCCGGCAGTGTGGACGTTTTCCGCAACCTGAA
>JAISFI010000291.1 GCA_031263685.1 Dysgonamonadaceae bacterium
AAAAACAGGAAAAGCTATGATAATAACCTCAAAAACGAACTGATTTTCGACTATACTGCGTGCGGTTTATACTTTGCGCGGCACGGTTTAAAATTGCGAGATAAAGATCGAAGCCGGAATCCGGAACGGATTCTATCTCGATAGCCCGAACGTTTTAACGTCGGGATGGAATCAGGCATAATTGTACTGGAGCGGCGAAGTATAATATGAAGCAGATGTTTATCTGCAAAAGCAAACCTGCCATTTTGTCACACTCAAAACAATGGCAAAGACTTTGTTGTTTTTTCTCCGACCTGCGTCATGCAGGAAGAAAGGAGAAAAGATTATGACATTCAACAATTTTACAATCAAAGCACAAGAAGCCGTTCAGCAGGCAATCACGCTGACAACGCAAAAAAATCAGCAATCCATAGAACCCGCCCATATCCTGAAAGCTGTAATGGCGACAGGAGAAAATGTAGTAAACTTCATTTTTCAAAAATTGGGCGTCAATCCCCAGCATATCGGAACAATCCTGGACAAAGAGATCGACTCTTATCCCAAAGTTTCGGGCGGAGAACCCTATCTGAGTCGGGAATCGAACGCCGTCCTGCAAAAAGCCGTTGATTACAGCGCTAACATGGGCGACCAGTATGTTTCTCTCGAACATATTATCTTAGCCTTATTTTCCGAAAAAAGTTTCGTCGCCTCCATGCTGAAAGACGCCGGAATCACGGAAAAAGACCTCCGCCTGGCCATAGAAGCCCTCAGAAACGGCAATAAAGTAAACTCTCAAACCGCCGAAGATACCTATCAAGCCCTCTCCAAGTACGCCATCAACCTGAACGAAAAAGCACGTTCCGGTAAATTGGATCCCGTGATTGGCAGGGATGAAGAAATCCGTCGCGTGCTGCAAATACTGAGCCGTCGCACGAAAAACAACCCCATCCTCATCGGAGAGCCGGGTACCGGCAAAACGGCCATCGCCGAAGGACTTGCCCACCGCATTGTCCGCAAAGACGTACCCGAAAACCTCAAAAGCAAGCAACTCTATTCCTTAGACATGGGCGCTTTGATTGCAGGCGCCAAGTACAAAGGGGAATTTGAAGAACGGCTGAAATCTGTAGTCAACGATGTCATCCATTCGGACGGCGAAATCATCCTTTTCATCGATGAGATACACACCCTCGTCGGCGCCGGAAAAGGCGAAGGCGCCATGGATGCCGCCAACATCCTCAAACCGGCGTTGGCTCGGGGAGAACTGCGTGCTATCGGCGCAACTACGCTGGACGAGTATCAGAAATATTTTGAAAAAGACAAGGCTTTGGAACGCCGTTTTCAAATTGTAATGGTCAACGAACCCAGCGAGGCAGACACCATATCGATCCTCCGCGGATTAAAAGAAAAATACGAAAACCACCACAAAATCCGTATCAAAGACGAGGCAATCATCGCATCTGTACAGTTGTCCAGCCGCTACATCACCGACCGCTTCCTGCCCGACAAGGCTATTGACCTGATGGACGAAGCCGCTGCCCGCCTGCGCCTGCAAGTAGATTCGGTACCGGAAGCGCTGGACGAAATCACCCGCCGCATCACTCAGTTGGAAATCGAACGGGAAGCCATCAAACGCGAAAATGACAAAACAAAATTAGATTTCCTTTCGAAAGAAATAACCGATCTGAAAGAGGAAGAAAACAGCCTGAAAGCTAAATGGCAGTCGGAAAAAAGCCTGATCAACCAAATTCAGCAGTACAAAATTGACATTGAAGACCTGAAATTTCAAGCTGAAAAAGCCGAGCGAGAAGGCGATTTCGGAAAAGTAGCAGAAATACGCTACGGAAAAATTCAGGAGAAAGAAGCCGAAATAGAGCAATTAAATACGACGTTACATCAGATGCAAGGTGAAGCCGCTATCATCAAAGAAGAAGTCACTGCGGATGATATTGCCGATATCGTTTCCAAATGGACCGGCATTCCGGTCGGCAAAATGCTGCAAAGCGAAACGGAAAAATTGCTTCATCTGGAAGAAGAGCTACACCAAAGGGTTGTAGGACAGGAAGAAGCCATTGCCGCCGTATCGGATGCCATTCGTCGAAGTCGCGCCGGATTACAGGATCCCAAGCGCCCCATCGGTTCCTTCATTTTCTTGGGAACAACCGGCGTCGGAAAAACAGAATTAGCGAAAGCCCTCGCCGAATATCTTTTCGACGACGAAAATATGATGACACGCATTGATATGAGCGAATATCAGGAAAAATTCAGCGTAACTCGTCTGATAGGTTCCCCTCCGGGATATATTGGATACGAAGAAGGGGGACAACTGACGGAGGCTATCCGCCGTAAACCTTATTCCGTCGTCCTCTTCGACGAAATAGAAAAAGCGCATCCTGACGTCTTCAACGTCTTATTACAAGTTCTGGATGATGGTCGTTTGACGGACAACAAAGGACGTGTCGTTAATTTCAAAAATACCATCATCATCATGACTTCCAACACCGGTTCTTCCTTGATTCGGGAACATTTCGAGAAAATCCGTCCGGAAAACAGAGAAGCCATCATAGAAGAAACGAAAAATGAGGTGCTGGAACTTCTGAAACAAACCATTCGTCCGGAATTTTTAAACCGCATCGACGAAATCATTATGTTCACGCCGCTGGACGAAACAGAAATCAGAAAGATCGTACAGATACAGTTGAACAGCATACAAAAGACGTTGCAGGAGAACAACATCCACCTGCATTTTACAGACGCAGCTATCAATTTCATCGCTTCGGAAGGATACGATCCGCAATTCGGCGCCCGGCCTGTGAAAAGAGCAATCCAGCGCTATGTGCTAAATCGACTCTCGAAAGAAATCCTGTCCCGGCAAATTGACAGCAGTAAACCGGTCGAAATAGATATTATTGACGGAGAGCTTTCATTTAAAAATAAATAATTCCTTTGTGAAATCAAATGTGAAATCAAAAAAATGTGTACTTTTGTACCATTAAAAAAACAGATCTATGCCACAGTCCGATGATTTTTTCTATGATGACGATCAGTCCATTACATTCATCCGTAATTATCTTCCGCAGGAATTAAAAGGAAAATTTACGGATGATGACTTGATATACATCGTCGATCTCATTTATGAATACTATGAAAATAAAGGTTTTTTGAACGACGATGCCGACGACGATAAAGTGATAGAAATTGATGAAACCGAATTAATCACTTTCGTCATCAAACAGGCAAAAAAAGATCAAGTAGGAAAATTTGAACCGGACGAGGTTACCTTTGTAGTGCAGGGAGAGTTGGCTTATTGTGAGTCGATTAATTTATTTGATTAACTTATTAGGCTGATGAGAAAAACAATCACAACGTTCCTTCTTCTGATACTTCTTTCGCCCATGCATGGTAGAGAGATCATTCCTTTCAACGATGGCTGGTCATTCAAAAAAGCCGGCACGGTTTTACAGGCGCTTCGCAACGAATGGCAACCGGTCGCCATCCCGCATACATGGAATGACGAGGATATGCAAGTAAAGAAAAATATATTTTATGCCGGAGAGACATATTATAAAAAAGTAATCACTCCCGATTCCACATGGTCGGACAAACGGGTTTTCCTTCGTTTTGAAGGAGTAGCCTCTGTTGCCGAACTGTTTATAAACGGAGAAGCTTGCGGCAATCACAAGGGCGCTTATGCCGCTTTTGCCATCGAAATAAGTAATCGTTTAAAATACGGACAGGAAAATGAAATATTAGTGAAAGTGGACAATTCCTCTCGACCGGATGTAATCCCAGTCAACCACACGCTATTTGGAGTATACGGCGGAATTTATCGCCCCGTTCAATTAATTGTCACAGAAAAAATAAACATCGCCGTGAATGATTATGCCTCCCCCGGCATTTTCATTACTCAGCAGCATGTAACGCGGAAAACCGCCAATGTCAGCATAAAAATAAAGGCAGAAAATAAAACTAAAAACGCGGAAAACATTCGGATTGTAAGCACAATCTACGAAACATCCGGAAAAATCAAAGCCCAACGGGAAAACGCCGTAAAAATCTCTCCGCAGGGAAGGCAATTTTTCGAGCAAGACCTGGAAATTAAAAATCCTCATCTATGGCAGGGATTGGAAGACCCTTACCTGTACAAAGTCGTCGTACAACTCCTTGCGGGTGATAAGGTGCTGGATGAAGTTGTCCAACCTTTAGGCCTGCGACATCTGGAACTGAAAACCGCCGATGGAATGTACCTGAATGGCCGGAAAATTCCCATGTACGGCGTGTGTCGACATCAGGACTGGTGGCAACTGGGAAGTGCATTGACTAATGAACAACATGATACCGATTTGGCGATCATCCGTGAAATAGGCGCTACTACCATTCGTTTTGCGCATTATCAGCAGGCAGAGTATATCTACGCCAAATGCGACAGTATCGGATTTATCGTTTGGGCAGAAATCCCGTTTGTCAACCGAGTTAGCACGCAAGAAACGGACAATGCAAAGTTACAACTGACGGAACTCATCCGCCAGAACTATAATCACCCATCCATCTATGTATGGGGATTGCATAACGAAGTATACACTCCTTATGATTACACTGTAGCTTTGACAACAGAATTGAACGACTTGGCCAAATCGGAAGATCCACATCGCTATACCGTTTCCGTCAATGGTCACCAAACAGTAGATCAAGCTTCCAACTTGAATGCCGATATACAGGGTATCAACCATTATTTCGGCTGGTACAGCGGCGAAATCCAGGACATAGAGAAATGGATTACCGGCATGGAACAGCATTTTCCGGAATATAACGTCATCTTCTCCGAATATGGTGCAGAGGCCAATATTGACCAGCAGGAAGAAAATGTCGGCGAATTTGGACGTTATTATTCCCAATTCTATCCGGAAACATTCGCTACGAAATTCCACGAAATACAGTGGAGCATCATTGCCGAACATCCCTATTTACTGGCATCATACGTCTGGAATACTTTCGATTTCGCGACGCCTGTCAACACGCAGGGAGGCGTAGAAGCCCGCAACATGAAAGGTTTGGTTACGTTCGACCGGAAAATTAAAAAAGACGCATTCTATTGGTACAAAGCAAACTGGAGTAAAGAGCCTGTTCTCTACCTTACGCAACGGCGACTGGTAGACCGGGAAAATGAGATTACGCCGGTAACGGTTTACTCGAATATCGGTATTCCGCAGTTATTTGTCAATGACGTTGAAATAAAAGATTTCTCACAGGGAAGAAGGCCGGTACATTATATTTTCGACCACGTAAAGCTGAAAGCAGGTGAAAACGTCATCGAAGCAAAAATCAGGCATCAGGGAGAATTGTTGGTAGACAAAATAACCTGGAATTATCAACCCGGAAAACAAGTAAAAAAAGCAACTTCTCCTACTAAAAAAACGGAAGAACATATTGGACTATAATTTAAATGACAGGGAAATCGTCCTCATCCGCCTCCAGGCGGCAAATGGAAGTTATGCCGAAATAAGTAACTACGGCGCAACACTTGTATCCTGGTATGTTCCGGACAAGACCGGGGAATTAGAAAATATCATACTCAGCTACCACAAAATAGAAGATTATTTCTCCGACGCATTTTATCTGGGCGCTACCGTCGGACGATTTGCCAACCGGATATCCCGTGCTCAATTCGACTTAAACGGAACAACTTATTATTTAGATAAAAATGACGGAAACAATTCCAATCACGGTGGATTCAACGGATTCAATTCCCGGATATTTGATTATGAAATGCGGGGAAATCAACTCCTCCTTTCCTGTCAAAGTCCGGACGGCGAAGGCGGATTTCCCGGAAATATTCAAGTTTCGGTTATTTATTCCCTCTCCGATGAAAACGAACTAAGCATTGAATATCAAGCAATTTCAGATCAAACCACTCTTTTCAACCCAACCAATCACGCCTATTTTAATTTATCGGGAAAAGCAGGAACCATACTCGACCATGAATTAAAAGTGTATGCCGATTATTACCTGCAAAGCAATGATGAATTTCTTCCGACCGGAACAATAAGGCCCCTTTCCGACCCGGCTTTCGATTTCAGAGCATATCGAAAGATAGCTGACCTGATGCCTTTGAAAAAAGAAATATTGCCGGGATATAATACCTATTTCATCGCCCGTTCTTCCGAAAAAACGCTCAAACGCTTAGCATCGCTCAGAGAGTCGCAGTCGGGAAGGTGCTTAGACGTCTATTCCTCCATGCCGGGCGTACAAATCTACACCGGCGACTACCTCTCCTACCCTTTCCATGCTTTTGCCGGAATTGCCTTAGAAGCGCAATTCTATCCGGATGCTCCGAATCATTCGCATTTTCTACCGGCTGTCCTGTATCGGGATGAGCAAATCAGGCATACCATTCAATACAAATTACGTTGAAATACCTGAATAATGGCCAGCGCTGTCATCTGACAATTCTTCGCGCCAGTAAATAACGGGACTTGTAATAACTTTCCGTATCCCGGTTAATCATCACGCCTTTCGTGGTCGAAGCATGGATAAAGCGGAAATTTCCCCGGCCATTCACGTCAACCACAATACCTACATGTCCTACACGCTTTGATCGCTGATTGTTCCCCATAAAAAAAACCAGATCACCGGGCTTGATATCTTTCTTCCTGGTGATCCTCGCACCCGTTTTGCTTTGTTCTTCGGTAGTCCTCGGCAGATGGTAGTTAAATTCTTTAAAAACATACCGGGTAAAACCCGAACAATCAAATCCTTTCGGAGTATTTCCTCCCATCCTGTAAGGAGTCCCCATAAAATTGCCTGCATATCGGATAATCTTGTCAACGTCCTTATCTGCACGCCTTTGTGAACTGTATTTTGAAGTTCCACAAGAAGAGAAAAGAAACAGGAAAACTCCCACATAAAGTATAAATCGTAATTTCATCAGTCGTATTAGTATAAATTTATCCGCGAATGTACAAGAAATTTTTGTAATTACCGCGAGTTGCGCAATGCGCTGCTCAAATCGACCGTGGAACTTTGCCTGCTTGAGGTCAGAATCTGGGCTTACGGAGAATATACAGCAGGCGTCCTGACGGCAGACGATGTTCACCTGCTCGGCTTCCTGCTGCCCGGCGAAACCGGCGGACATCGCGACCGCACCGAAGCCACCGACGTCGTGGCGGAAGTCAAGGTAAAAGTAGTAAACGAGGACTTTATCCGCGT
>JAISFI010000355.1 GCA_031263685.1 Dysgonamonadaceae bacterium
TATCTTCGGCAAAGTGCAAATACATGGAAGCAACGGCGCTTCCGTAGGCGTACAAACAGACGGAGGGGCCATGTTCGTGGCCGGAATGTCTTTAATCCTCGAACCTCCGGTGAACGACCTCTGGACGGTACCCGGTGAAGAGCATTTATTGGATCAATGGAAGAAGGAAGACAGTAAACTGTTTCAATGTATTGACCCTGCCGTGTATTACATGGAACAGCAGATTGGAAATTTCCTGCACGCCCTGGATCAAAAAGAGGAGCTTCTGGTTACAGGCGAAACGGGCCGGAAAACAGTGGAGCTGTTTACCGCCATTTACCGCTCGACACGTGAGAATATGCCGGTTAAATTCCCGTTGGAAACCGGGAAAAATCGGATATGAAAAAATAACGACATCAACCTATATACAATGAACAACAAATCGAAATTCCATTTGATCACTCCCGGATACGTTTTTACTTTTGCACTGGTCAGTTTGCTGTTTTTTCTGTGGGCTTTACCCAATACAATGAATGACGTGCTGATCCAGCAATTTATGAAATCGATGGAGTTGTCCCGTCTAAAGGCGGGACTTGTTCAATCTGCTTTCAAACTGGGTTATTTCGCTTTTGCGATACCCGCAGGACTTTATATGCAACGTTTCGGATACAAAAAAGGGTTGATGACCGGTTTGGTATTGTTCGCTTGCGGATGTTTCCTGTTCTGGCCTGCTGCCCTGGCAGGAAAATATGCCTTCTTTCTCGGGGCGCTGTTTGTAATAGCCAGTGGACTGTCTTTTCTGGAACTTGGAGCGAACAGCTTCATCACAGGCCTGGGCGACGCTGCCACATCGGAACGAAGACTTAACTTTGCGCAATCGTTTAACCCTATCGGCTCTATTGTAGGAGTGACTGTAGGAACCGTTTTTATTTTCTCGGGCAACGAGCCGACAAATGAAAAAATTGTTGCGATGAAAGCAGCCGGAACCTATCAAACGTTCCTGAATGAAGAAACGATGCGCATCGGGCCTCCCTATATCGCTATAGGAGTTATTGTACTACTGGTAGCATTGATCATATGGCGCACCCGATTTCCTAAAGTCGAACCGTCCGGCAGTTCCGAACATAAAGGCAGTTTCAAAGAGTTGCGCCAATATCCGCATTGGTACAGTGCGATCATTGCACAGTTCTTTTATCTGGGAGCGCAATTGGGAACATGGAGCTACCTGATTACTTATGTCAAAGAAAATAGCGCTTTGACGGAAAAAGAAGCCGGCGGCCTTTTGATTGTCAATATGGTGGCATTCATGTGTGGGCGTTTCTTTTCTACTTATCTGATGAAATATGTAAAACCTGCCGGATTGATGGGCGTTTATGCGCTGATCAATATAGGGTTGGTGTCGATTGGGATTTTAGCCTCTTCCTGGGCCGGTTTTTCATACATTTCGAGCTGGTTCGGCATTGGAGCGTTGATTTGTTCCAGTTTCTTTATGTCCCTGATGTATCCTACAATTTTTGCCTCGGGGGTGAAAGGCCTTGGTCCGAATACCAAAATGGGCGCTTCCGCGTTAATCATGAGTGTCATCGGAGGGGCGGCCTTGACGCCGGTTATGGGATTAATTGCCGACAAGACAGGAGCGGTCGCCCCCTCCTATATTGTCCCGATCATATCATACAGCGTCATTACATGGTTTGCTTTTTTCGGTTCGCGACCGCGAGGCCCTTTATATGATGTGTCATCTGCCAAAAACTGATTTTGCAGTAGAAGTAACGGTATATGTAAGCTTACGTAAATGAGCTGACGGGATCGATAGACCTGACAGGCCTGACAGGGTTAGAACCGCAATTCGACGTTCCAACGTTTCGGTTATGTCATTGTAACCAAACACCCAAAAAGACATTTTTCGATATATGGTATAGGGTTGACTCAAGTATAAAATAGCAATTTAGAAATTTAGGTTGTATCAATGATAATTTAAAGTTCTCATGCATTGTCCATTACACATAGGGGAAACAATCAAGCAACAATTAATGCTGCAAGAGCGATCTATCGCGTGGTTGGCTAAAAAAATATGTTGCGACCCAAGTGTCCTTTGTAAGCATCTCAAATGTCCGCATATCCATACCGAATTGTTATGGCGTATTTCTATAGCCTTAGAAGTGGACCTTTTTGCCTGCTATTCTCGGCATTTGGCTAAAAACGAGGTGAGTATTCAGCCGCAGGCAACCCAGCAATAAGCCCGGTGCCTTCAAAACATTTTGAGTATTCTTGATGATAGTGTCAATAACCGAGCGAATAACGCCAAAAGCATTTACTCCTTCCGTGGAACAAAACAGCCCGGAAACTTTCTGTTTAACTTTAAAAGTTCTCACCGCCCTTTCGGAAGCATTATTGTCCGGTAGTATTTTCCAGTCGTATAAAAACGAGAATGGAAATGACAAATCTGGCAATAATCACCACAAAATCAGGCAAAAATCGCCTGATGAAATGATTTTGGGATAGAAAATCATTTCTACCTTTGTTTCCAAAATCATGGAGCCGAAACCATTTCAAAAAACGGGACAAGACCTGCGAAGTCAAAAGAGCAGGGAAATTAAATCATTTTTAATTGTAATGCGATGAAAAAGATAGTTTTATCTATTGTTAGCGTTGCTTTTGCAGCGGTTGTGGCGTTCAACATCAACGCAGGTTTGGGCAGCAATGCCGGAACGGATGTAACCCTTGCTAATGTGGAAGCATTGGCAATAGGAGAAGGTAATAGTGGCAATTGTGAATCAAGTCCAGGTAGATATTGTCCTGGTGGAGCAACAATTTGTTGTTGGTTTCATACGACCATATTGCATAAAAAGTAACAATTAAGCACAATTGAGCAGCGAAATAGATCACTTTTGTTTAGGAAGACAAAGTGATCTATTGCTTTATATATATATAATAATGAGATTTATTATCATAAATATATGTTTTGGATTGCTTTGTTTGAGTTGCACGCAATCCAAAAGAGAAATAGTTTTTCCACAAACGGAAAATGTAAAAGTTACCCTACTGGGCGATTCATCTATTATCGGCATTCCTTTAGATATGGCAAAATACCACAATTTTCTTTTAATCGGTGATTTTTATGGAGACAGCCTTATATGGGTATTTGATGTTTCAAAAAATAAAATGATGAAAAGATGGGTAGGTAAGGGGCGGGGGCCTGATGAATTTCAGAGTCCCATACAAATGGTATTTATTGATTCTATCCTGACGATACAAGGCAGAAGTCTATTTACTTTTGGAAAGTTTCATATTAACCGGTCATCATTAACCCTTGAATCGGTCGAATCGTTTGTGCATGTGCCGACAGACGTTGACCGGTTATATCCCTTGAGTGCAGATATCTACATTGCATCGGGAAGATTTAAGGAAGGGCGTTACGCCTTATTGAACCATGAGGGGAAGATCGTCTCGCATTTTGGAACTTATCCGAACTATAAGGCAGGAGAAGACCGTATTCCAAATTTTCCAAAGTTTATGTTTCATCAATCAATGTTTACGTACAATTTCAAAAGTGAACGGTTAGCCAGTACCACTGCGCATGTTCTGGAATTTATCAATTTTTCGGAAAGTCCCCCCAAAATAGAAAAACAAATATTACTTTCCAACTATGATTATACATACGATTCAACCGATGAATGGGCTTTTGCACAAGCTGTGGATAATACTCAAATCGGTGTAACATATGTTTGTTCAACTGAAAATTACATATATTTGGTATATGATCCCAATATTGAAAACGATTCGGATAAAAGGGCGGAAAACAATCAGATATGGATATTTGATTGGGATGGTAATCCGATAAAAAAAATACAGCCTGACGTACATATCAGAAACATATTTGTGGAAGATGACGATAAAACCGTTTATTGTACGGTTGATGCTCCGGATCCTGCAATAGCATTCTTTGAAATAACCATATGAACAAAATATTGTTTGTTCCTGTATTTCTTTTGCTGATTTCATGCCAAATGTTCAGAAAGAAAAATACAGAAAAGATTGTTAGAGAATGGCAGAGAAAAGAGATTTTAATTCCGCCCAAAGTGGAATATAAGATTCTGGGACGTGATACATTGTGTTCTGATTTGTGGTATAAACAATACAAAATTTTTACATATGTCGACTCTATTGGTTGTACAGGCTGCCAATTAGGCTTGCCTGAATGGAAAATGCTTATTGATTCGTGCAGCCAACAGCAAATGGATGTTGGGTTTATATTTGTAATTCATTCGTCCAACTTTAGACAGTTCAGCCTCGAAATCCAATTCAATGGTTTTGATTATCCGTTAATCTACGATTATCACAATAGTTTTGACAGGTTAAATCATTTCCCGTCTGCCCCTTACCGTACTTTTTTGCTGGATAAAAACAACAAAGTCCTATTAGTCGGTTCTCCCCTAAACAATCAAAAAATGTGGGAGTTGTATAAAAACATTATTACGCAATCGAAATGATCTCAATATCGGCACGAAACTGTCCATAATAAGGTGGTCAATGATCCGATCTATCCTGAAAAATACCCTTAAATTCATCCTGTACATATTTCTTTCGCTTCTGCTTGCGTTGTGTATCCGCCTGTTTTTGTGTAATTTCTACAGGGTTCCGTCCGATTCGATGTCGCCGGGGATTATTACAGGAGATTTCATTATGGTTGAAAAATGGACGTATGGCGGTCGTATCCTTACCCGCCTGAAATTTGGTTGTTACGAAGATCCGTCCATGATCCGCGTACCGGGCTTCGGGCACGTGCGGCACAACGACGTGGTGTTGTTTAATTTTCCTTACAGAGATTACCATGCGCCGTGGGATACGATCCGCATGGC
Source organism: Dysgonamonadaceae bacterium (assembly GCA_031263685.1). Classification (GTDB taxonomy): domain Bacteria; phylum Bacteroidota; class Bacteroidia; order Bacteroidales; family Azobacteroidaceae; genus JAISFI01. The sequence goes on from JAISFI010000355.1 coordinate 4,839, forward strand.
CTTCAACATGTGCTTCGTGAAGCGCTGCATCGGGCTTCCGGGCGACAGCCTGTCGGCAATCGGCGGCTACTACCGCGTTGCAGGTCTTGCCGATACTTTGGGCTACATACCCGAACAGAAGCAGATGATGCGCTATCAACGCATTGCACCCGGCGAGGCCGTGCCATATCTGTCCGCTTTCGACAGTACGCTTCAGTGGAGCACCATCAATTTCGGGCCGCTGTACATACCTGCTGCCGGCGTAACCATTGCGCTCACGCCGTACAACATAAATATGTACCGCAAGCAGATTGTGTACGAGACCCGCGCAGCCGTCCGTGTGATCGATTCTGTGGTGTATATCAACGATACCGTCGCGCACAGTTACACTTTCTGCAACAACTGGTACTTCATGGCAGGCGATAATGTAATGAATTCGCAGGATTCGCGCCACATCGGGCTGATACCCGAAGCCTACGTTGTGGGCAGGGCATCGGTGATACTGTCGTCTAAGGACATGTACACGGGAAAACGGCGATGGAACAGAATGTTGAAGCGGATAAAATAACTCATTGCATTGTAATACTTACGCTGGTTGAGCAGAATCTTACATTTTTCGTCAGGCGACAGTAGCTACGCTGCGAAGCTGCTGACCGGGTTAAAACGGTTACTCAAATCGCGTATATCGTATTAACTGCCCTCGGATTTCCATTTTTCTGATTACTTTTGTCGCTATGTTTCACCGTATAAAAATAAGTTGATGCCTCATTATTTAGACCCCAAGAATGATTATGCCTTCAAGCGCATCTTTGGAGAGCACAAGCATTTGTGCATCAGTCTGCTCAACAGTCTGCTGCCGCTGGAGGAACCCAACCGGATCGTCAGTATCGAGTATCTGCTGCCGGAACATGCACCGCGCACGCC
>JAISFI010000369.1 GCA_031263685.1 Dysgonamonadaceae bacterium
TACGTTTAGTCTGCCTTCCGATTTTTGATGAGATTGGCATGAGATTGACAAAAAAACACCTCGGTAGGGTAACAATAAAAACTGAAAAAACGAGACTTTATAGACAGACACTAATTATACCTGCAAACCTGACTGATATGAAATTTTTTATTATCAATTCAGGGAATCATATTAGAAAGGATAGAAATAAAACTTTGTATGAAACGAATATGTGCCTTCATCAGTTTATTATTATTGTGTGAATGTAATAATAATAACATAATGGAAACGGTTCCTGACGGCAGCCGGATGACAGTCATAAAGATTAATATGCCCGGTATGGATGATTTGGAAGAAAATCTTCTTAGACAAGCCGATATACTGCCGATGATAGATACATTCAGGTTTGTCAAGCTGGAATTAACGGATGAATCCCTGATCGGCGAAATTGACAAGCTGGATGTATTTGAAGACAGAATGTATATAATGGATATGATGACTTCTTCATTGTTCGTATTTGATGTCAATGGAAAATATCTTTTTAAAATAAATAACGTCGGACAGGGCCCGCAAGAGTATATACAATTGGATTTTTTCGATATTGATAGAAAAAACAAGCAACTTGTATTGACTGATTTAATGGGATATTGGATAATGAGATATGATATGAACGGAAAATTTATCTCAAGAACTAAAATTCCTTTTTGGGTAGAATGGGTGGCGCCAATAGACACCGGCTATTCTTTATACGCAAACTATAGAGATAACAGCAATAAATTCAAACAGGATTACAATTTGTATATAACGGATTCCTTAATGCATATTCGCAAAGCTTTTTTTCCTTATAATTCTTCCATTTACAACAATCCGAGACTAAAACTCCCACCAACCGGAATTTATTATTACTGCGGCGACTCATGCAGATTCCTTTCTCGATCTTATAATACGATATACAGTATTACTTCAGAAGGATTACAGGCACTTTTTAAATTCGATTTCGGAAAATTCACCTTTAACTCTGAAAAATTTAACAACAGAAATGAGCTGGAAAAATATTTGGAAGGGGGAAATTATTATCAACTGAATTGTATAGCTGAGAATAAAAATTTTATACACTTTTCATTCTATAATGCGGCTTTTCCCTTTTATTTTTTCGGCTTCTATTCAAAATCAACCGGAAACGTAATTTTTTCAGGCTCCTTATCAGATGGCACAGGTTTCGGAGGCGGGTATCCTGCCGCTGCTTTTGATGACTATCATGTAACGGAATTAAAGATAGACGAACTGCTTAGTTGGAAAGAAGGAATTAAAACGATCAAACCGAAAATTGAAAATGACTGGATGAAAGAAATGAAAAAGATAACAGACAGTATAACGGAAGACGATAATTCCGTATTATTATTTTATAAGCTGAAACCTTTTTAAATCCTGAAAATGAAAGATATTGCGGGGGAGTAGCGGCTACTGTTTGCAGCGGCATCACATGGCTTGCCGTGCAACTGTCGTTCGAACTGGGATCGCTCCGGGAAGGACTTCACTACATCGTCTGGAGCTATGGCAAGCGCGCACACGGCATGGCCGGCGAAACGTACGACAGGGTTTTCCAAAACAGCATTGAGAGCAATCAGTGGGAAGTGCTGTGGAAATACCTCAACGACCACGCCTTCCATTTTGCACACTGGTTTAGCAGTTCGGCGCTGAAATCGCTGAGCATTGTTTTCTTTGGCAACTGCATCGTGTTTTTTGCATTGCTCAGCATCATCACCCTCTCCATGGACAGGATGCGCAGGGGCGGGGAAGCGTATCGTCGCCGGGTTGCCCTGATCGCTACACTCTGGACGTCGTTGCTTGCCCCGCTGCCATGGTTTTTCATTTTCAAGGGACACTCCTATATCCACCCGCACATGAATCCCATCGTCTGGTACATGCCGTTCATGCTGTTCGGGTTTGTGCTGACGGGGAACGTAGCTGGACAGGTTATATGTAAAATTTTAAAGCCAGGCATTAAAAAATGAAAACCGTCTCTGTCATAATCCCGGTATACAACGAAGCCGGCAACCTTGAGCCGATGATGGAACGGCTGAACAGAACGCTCAACCGTAACTATTCATACGAAATAATTTTTGTAGATGACGGCAGTATGGATGGAACGCCTGAACGGTTGAAAGCCCTTGCAACGGAGAACGGATCTGTATTACATTTCGCTTTCGCGCAACTTCGGCCACCAGAACGCGCTTAAGGCCGGACTTGACTGTGCAGGCGGAGTTTCCCCACGCTGATCGTATCGGGCATCATGATGCTTGCTTCGCTGCAAAGTTTCTTTACCGGAACGGTGCTCGGCGTTATCGTAAAAAAACACAGGCAATTCTTTGAGTTCGAACTCAACAGGGCGACGCTTGACGTTACGCGAAAAATACCGTAAAAAACGGTAATATCTTTGCGAAAGAATTAACGGGAAAAATTGCTTGACAAATACTTGACGGATTTGTCCGGTTTCAAATTTAATCGCAATGAAGCAAATGACTATGATTAAAATTGCACTCCGGATACCAATATCCTCATTTACTGTCACGAAATGATTAATTAATTATTACCTTTGCGGGCAGGTAAAACATATAAAGATATGAGCAGACGTCGATTTTTTAATACCACAGGGCCATGTAATCCGGAATACCATTACATGCTTCCGCCCGAAGACCGCCTGGTGGGGTCTCAACTGCACCGTTACATAAAGGACAT
>JAISFI010000399.1 GCA_031263685.1 Dysgonamonadaceae bacterium
CATATCGCTGTCGAGGAAAGCGCCGCAACCGCTCAAATGATGATCGACCGCAAGGCAATCATTGAAAGCCTTAAAAACCCGGAAGTCTATGTGGTGAGGGACAACAAAGCCTGCAAACAAGCAATTACTACAGGCAAAGTATTCGACAACTACATAGCAGTCGTCAGCGGACTGAAAGAAAATGACAGGATAGTCGTTGCCGGACAAATCAATCTGGTTGATGGCCGGGACGTTGAAATAATCAAATAATATCGTAAAACTTATGACACGAGGCTGTGTCAAAAGCCCCATTTCGTCATTGCGAATGAAGCGTGCTTTTGACACAGCCTCAACTTTTATTCGTCTGTGAGTAATTTTTCGGATGCTTGTCCGAACGCTCTTTCTTTTCTTTGGAAGTATGCAAATTTAGCAGTTTCTTAATCCTCGTCTAATAAAATATTAACGTTTTCGCTAATGTCGCCCTCTTATTTTTGTACCTCAAATCATATCATTAATTAAATTTTTCATCCATGAAAAGAATTAAAATCATTCTGTCTTCTTTATTATTATTATGTTCTATTTCCGCTATCAGTGCCGAACAGATAGAGAAAATAGTAGGAACAGTCGCAAAGCGGGCGCAGGTCAATCGGTTTGGTCCTGATGCCAGCGACTTCTATGGCTTCCAAACCTACTGGAGGGATCTTAACATCGACGCATCGCAGTCGGACTTCAACAACCTGGTATTGAAAATGCGGGTCTACATCGAAAATTTTGATCATCCGGGCGACATCTCCTTCATCCAGCAGGCCGGATTCGCCATGATTGAACTGGCAAACGATATGCAACCGGTAGATACCTATGTGCAATGGGGAATAAAAAACCTGAACCTGCAGGATGGCTGGACGGATCTCTACCTGCCGCTGACGACCGGCGACCGGAAAGCCAATTTCGACCTCTCAAAGCCCCTCAACTGGTTTCGCTTCGGCTTTGCACACATCCCGGGCGAACCCGACGCACTACAGATTCGCCTGATGGATGTTCAACTGGTCGACAAATCCATCCTGGTCAACCCGCCGGATGATGGGGATCCGGAGTGGAACACCGATTACCATGTGGCCGATGTGCCTTACAGTATGAACAATCCGTTGGCAAACGGCGTTACTTTTTCTGTCGGACAGGGATTTACACAAAATCCGATTGATGCTTCCGCGCATAATCCCAAGCAGTTGCACCTGATGTTTGATGCGGATGTTACCGAACAGACACCCGGCGATATTTTTGTGCTGAGCCGCGTTTCGGGACAAATCGAACTCACCAGCACCGGCGGTCCCGACCAGAAAGAAATGCTTTGGAGCATCGGAAGCGTCGATTGGAAAGCCGGACTGCACACCTATGCGCTTCCGTTTTCGACCGCAGGAAAAACCAATGGCGACATTGATTTGAGCAACATTAATTTTATACGTTTCTACGCCGTAAATGTTCCCACCGATTATACAGGGCGGATAACGGTGAAAGTTTCTGGCGTAAAAATCGTGGATTTTACCAATCAGACCAAGCTGCCCGCTCTTTTTGGCGATAGGATGATGTTCCAGCAAAACAAACCGGTTAATATTTGGGGAAGCGCCGTGGCCGGAAAAGAAATAACGGTAGATTTCTACAAAGGCGATACGAAAATAGACTCGAAAAGTGCCGTAACGCCCGAATCGGGCAAATGGGAAGTAACTTTCGGTGCGCAAGCGGCAAGTTACGACCTGTACCGCTTCGAAGTGAAGGAAGGCGAAACACTGATACAAAGCGTGAACGATATTCTGTTTGGCGAAGTCTGGCTTTCGTCGGGGCAGTCGAATATGGCGCTGAGCGTGGCCGGCACTATCGACGGACAAAGTTTAATGGCTAATGCCAACAACGACTATATCCGTTTCTTCCTCGAACCAACTGCCACCACAGCGCCTTACATACCCAATACCGATATTCAGGGCGCTTACTGGGGAAGCGGGAATGACGGCATGCAGGTAGGTAAGGTTTCTGCGGTGGCCTACTCAATGGCTGTAAAATTGCAGGAAGAGCTGAATATTCCGGTAGGAATTATCAACACCGCTGTCGGCAGTTCGGTAATCGAAGCGTGGATGCCTGCGGAGGACATCGAAAACGATCCGGCTTTGAGGCTTGATATGAACCGTTTGGGATTGTATTTCGACGAAGCGTTTTACCCCGAAGGCACCAATCAGATGAGTTCTTATTATAATCTGAAAGTACATCCGCTGCTGGGATACGGCATTACCGGCATGATATGGTATCAAGGCGAAAGCAACAGTCCACGTCCTCAATTATACGCCAGAGAACTTGATTTGTTGAAAAAATCCTATGAAAGAATTTTCGGCTTCACCAACAACGACATGCCGCTGATATACTGCCAGGTAGCGCCCTGGGTGCAAAGTCTGGAAAATCCGCACTATTTGGCGCCACTCGCCGAAGCGTTTTACGACGGCTGGGCGATGCATCCGGAGACAATGGCTTTGTTACCGATTTATGATACTGATTTGACATACGTCGGAAACGGGGTCATCCATCCGACCAATAAAACCCCGATAGGAAAGCGGTTTGCCGACGCCGCCCTGAATCTGGTTTACAACGGCGGAGGAGAATACACTGCTCCCGTTTTTAAGGAAATGACCGTTTCCGGAGATAAAATCATCGTGACGTTCAGTCACGTCGGCGATGGCTTGAAGTCGACAAACGACATCGAACAGATCCGCGGATTTGCCATCTGCGGGGAAGACAGCGTGTTTGTCGGGGCAAAAGCGCGCATCCTCTCGGCCACCGAAGTAGAAGTATGGAACGAGCGCGTAAAAAACCCGAAACAGGTAACGTATGCGTGGGCTACTTTCAATGTAACGTCCAATTTGGCTAACTCCGTCAATATCCCGGCTGCTCCTTTCCGCAGCGACCGGAATGCCGGATATACTTTCTACAATCCGCAGGACTGGACGTTTGCCGACGGCAATATCTGGGGCGTCAGCGCAGGAACGGGAACCGACGAAATTGTTGGCTTTCTGCCTGCATGGACCCAAAGTGCGAACAACGCCACCCTCTCTTACGATGAAACGCTGAAATCGGAAGGAAAAGCCTCGCTGAAAGTAGCGTATACGCTGAGCGCAGCCGGAAACGCAGTCGTAGAGCCTGTGCTTACGCACAAAACCGTTGTAAGTCAGTTGGCCAACTTCAACACCCTCTCGTTCGACGTGCTGAATCCCGACGACAGGGAAAAAAGCATCGAACTCCTCCTGAAAGCCGCCGACGGGAAAATCTACAGGGCAACATTCGTCGGATACGAAGGCGACAATACGCAGGAAACCACTGCAATCATCGGAAAGACATCTGTCTTCAGAACACTGACTTTCGATATAAAAACATTGAAAAACCAGCAGAACGTGACAGTCCCGGCCAACAACACGGCAAGTATCCTGCAGACGATTACCGCCATCCAGTTCACCGTTGCCGACAATGCTGCGGGTACCGTCTACCTGGACAATGTAATATTTGGATTCTCGACTGATCAAATGTCTCCGCTGTCGATAGCAAAAACCGTTGGTGAATTACCCTTTGATGTCCGGTATTCGAACCGCCGCCTGCATGTAAAGACCGATGCTGGCAATCCGATACGGGAAGTGTCGCTTATTGACATGCAGGGAAGAATAATATATGTAAAGGACAATATCGATCTGTCCGAGTATTCGTTCCGGACGGCATCCGAAGCAGGAGTTTTTATTGCAAGAATACAAAGTGAAAAATTTACCGCTGCAAAAAAAATAATTGTTAATTTACCGTTAGATTAATCGGTCAATACTGCAAAAATTCCGTCTGTTTATAACAACTACTCTTCTGTGAGAATTTCAAATAGAAGAGTAGTTTTTTGCGTATTTCAGGGGTGCTATACAAAAAATAACTTGCAATCCATATTAATTCAAATTAAAACGATAAATTTGTGTATTTTTAATTCACAAAAATTACACTTTATGGAATCAGATTACAGGCAACGCAAAAACACAAAAGGAAAAATCAACGCATTCTCTCTGCTTTTCATTCTCTCCTTTTCGCTTGCATTTTCCAGGGAACCGCAATACGGATTAAAATTCAATTCCAATGGATACGAGCCGGAAATGAGGACAAGTTTAGATTTGTCGCCCAACAGTTTTTTTTCATTCCACGAAGGATTTTCCATGGATTTCGACGTAAAAATCGACCTTAAAGAAATACATTCCTACGGATACATTTTCAGGATCATCGACAAAAATGAAAACAATGTCGATTTGCTGCTCGGCAATAAAGACATCATATCATTCTCTTTTTCAATCGACAACGCCGTGTTTAACAGGACATTTGATGAAATCAAATTATCTCCCGGACAATGGCTGCACGTTCAATTGCTGATTGGCATAAAGGACGAAGAACTGGAAATCCGGATTGGAACGGCAACGCAAAAATGGAAACTCCCCGAAATAAAGAACTTCAGGGAAGTCGCCATTGTGTTCGGGAAGAATAACTATCCCAGGACGATGGTCATCGACGTTCCCGACATGACCGTCAAGGATATAAAAATCAGCAATCGAACCGCCGCACAATATTACTGGAAACTCTCGAAATACGTTCCCGGCGGCGTATATGACGAAATAAAAAAACACTTCGCAAAATGCGATAATCCCAACTGGATACTGACTCAAAATACGACGTGGAAAAAAGAAAGCACTTTCACCTGCGACGGAAATCCGTACATCGCCTACGATTCCGACAAAAACACGGTAGCCGTTTCCGACAAGCATTATTTTTATACCTTTTCACTCTCCGACCGGCAACTTAAAAAGCAGCCCATCCACCGCGGCCTTTCATACACTCAGTACGCCAACCAGATGATTTACAATCCTGTCGACAGCAATTATTATGTCTACAATCTGCTGAAAGAAGAAGACGGACGCGAGTTCGCCATGTTCAACCGATCAACGGGCGACTGGGAAGAAACAACCGCGCACGATCATTATTCCGATTACTGGCATCACAACCGCTATTTTTCCGCAAAAAACAATCGGCTGTACCTTTTCGGAGGATACGGACATATTAAATACAAGAAAGATGCGTATATATACGATGTATCGACCGATTGCTGGTCGAAAAAAATATTAAAGGGCGATAGCATAGAACCCCGATATTTGAGCGGACTGGGCGCAATCAGTGAAACCAAGCTGTTGCTTTTTGGCGGATACGGTAGTAAAAGCGGCAATCAGGAGTTGTTTCCTCAGCATTATTACGATGCTTATATCATCGATACGGAAACGATGGAATCAAAAAAACTGTGGGTACTGGAAACTCCCGAAAAAAACTTCGTCGTATCCAATTCTTTAGTTGTAGATACGGCAAATAACTGTTTTTATGCCTTATGCTTTCCGTTCACAAAGTTTAATACAGAAATTATGCTGTACAAATTTTCGTTGACCAAACCCAAATACGAAATGCTGGCAGATACTATCCTGCTGGGCTTTAAAGACGTTGGTTCCTATGTGGATTTATATTTTGACAGAGCGAATAATAAATTGATAGCAGTAACATCTTCTTCCGTTTCCGTCGGCGGGATAGCCACCCTGTCCATATACTCTCTGTCTTATCCGCCGTTAAACAAAGCCGATTTATATCAGCCGGTTAAGCTGGAAAACTGCGGACTGCGGACAATAATCATATCCGCCTTGATATGCCTGATTTCGCTGTCTGCCATGTTTTTTTATGGAAAAAGAAAGCGGAAACAACCGGCAGGACAGACTGTTCAAAATGACAGTCCCGCAAACTCGGAAGCAGATACGGAAACCATTTCCGGTATCACAGCGATCAAATCGGTACGCAAACAGGCCATATTTTTGTTCGGAGGTTTCAGGGTGATTGACCGGGAAAGTAACGATTTGTCAGCAGAATTTAAACCTCTGCTTAAAAGTTTGTTCCTGCTTATCCTGCTGAATACGATAAAAAATGGGAAAGGAATATCATTTGTCAAGTTGAAGGAAATTCTTTGGTTTGATATGAATGAAGAGAGCGCCAATAATAATCGGGGCGTAGCATTAAGCAAGATACGGAAGATACTGGAAAATGTAGGCGAAGTTCAGTTTTCAAAGCAGGATTCGTACTGGTCGGTCGAGTTTGGGAATGAAATTTATTGCGACTACTACGAAGCCCTGGTACTGATTCATAAAATAAGAGACAGCAAGAGCACAAACACGGACGATATAAAAAGGCTGCTGTCGATAGTTTCCGAAGGCGAGTTTTTGCCGAATATACAAATAGAATGGATAGATGCCTTTAAATCGGAGTTTTCGGACAAGCTGGTCGATTTGTTCATGAAATTAATCCACCAAAAGGAGATCCTGTTTTCGGATGCCACGTATATCGACATAGCAAATGCCCTGTTTATACACGATCCATTGAATGAAGATGCCTTAAAATTAAAATGTTCTGTCCTGGTAAAAATGGGCAAAAACGGTCTGGCGAAAAATGCTTATACCACCTTTGTGAAAGAATATGCCGCCTGGTTCGGGATCAATTATAAGTATTCTTTCGGCGAGGTTATTGGTTAGTAATGTGAGTTTGACTCTAATTTCAAACGAATTTGTTGCAATGGAATCCGGAATGGTTGCTATCTGAGTAGCCGGAATCCGGAACGGATTTTATCTCGGTAGCCTTAAGTTTGCCGCGCTTCGCGCAATTTTTCACTTTCACTTCTCACATTCTCTCAGGCACCCGGATGCCCAGGAGCGAAAAGGCAGTTTTAATTACCTTTCCTGTTTGCCGGGAGAGCAGGAGGCGGAAAATTTTCAGGGCTTCATGCGTTTCCTTTAATATGGAATAGTCGTGATAAAATTGATTGTATTCTTTCACCAATTCATAGACGTAATTGGCGATTATCGCCGGACTGTATGATGCGCCTGCTTCACGCACGATTTCCGGAAAGGTGATCAGATTCCGAATCAGGCTTACTTCTTTTTCACTGAGAAGTAGCGATGTGTCTGTTTTTTCGGGAAAGACAATGTCCTGTTCTCCGGCTTTTCGCAATACGGACTGGATGCGCGCATAAGTGTATTGAATGAAAGGGCCGGTATTACCGTTGAAGTCGATAGACTCTTTCGGATTGAATGTCATGTTTTTGCCTGGATCGACCTTTAAGATGAAATATTTTAAGGCGCCCAAGCCTACGGTTTCTGCAATGCAGTCGGCTTCCTGTTCTGTGCAATGGTCTAATTTGCCTAATTCCTGGGAAGTTTCTTTGGCGGTAGCGATCATTTCTGCCATCAGATCGTCGGCGTCGACTACGGTGCCTTCCCTGGATTTCATTTTTCCTTCCGGCAGTTCCACCATTCCGTAAGAAAAGTGAACCAATCCTTTGCCAAACTCAAATCCTAATTTGTCTAATAACAAAGACAGGACTTGAAAATGGTAATTTTGCTCGTTTCCAACAACATACACCATCTTATTGATTGGATAATCATCGAAACGCAACTTAGCGGTACCAATGTCCTGTGTCATGTAAACGGAAGTCCCGTCGGCACGCAGCAAGAGTTTGTGATCCAAGCCGTCGGATGTCAAATCTACCCACACCGAACCGTCGTCCTTTTGATAGAAAATGCCTCGCTTCAGGCCTTCCAGTACTTGATCTTTGCCAATCAAATACGTTTCCGATTCATAATAGATCTTATCGAAATCTACGCCTAAACGCTTGTATGTCTCATCAAATCCGGCGTATACCCAGTCATTCATCATTCGCCACAAGCGGACAGTTTCTTCGTCTCCGGCTTCCCATTTTCGGAGCATTTCGCGGGCTTCGGCCATGAGCAGGGATTGTGCTTCTGCCGCTTCTTTACTCAAATTTTTCTCTTCCAACGATTTGAGTTCTTCTTTGTATTTTTTATCAAAGAGGACATAAAAATCACCGATGAGATGGTCGCCTTTCTTTCCGGTAGATGCGGGCGTTGCTCCATTGCCCCACTTCGTCCAGGCCAACATGGATTTGCAAATGTGGATGCCGCGGTCGTTGACGATATTGGTCTTGACCACGTTGTATGCGTTGGCTTTCAATATTTCCGCCAGGCTGTAACCCAGCAAATTATTGCGGATATGCCCCAAATGCAGGGGCTTATTGGTGTTGGGAGATGAATATTCAATCATGACCAGTGGAGCGTCTGCCGAAGCTTGCCTTGTTCCGTAATCAGCGATGGGCAGGATGTCATTGAATTGCATTAACCAGTAAGCGGGAGAAACGGTCAAATTCAGGAACCCTTTGATGACGTTAAATCCGGCGATAAACGAATGATGTGCCATCAAATATGTTCCTATTTCCTGCGCGGTTTCTTCCGGTTTCTTCCGGGAGATTTTGAGCAATGGGAATACGACTAACGTCAAATGCCCTTCAAATTCTTTTTTCGTTTTTTGTAATTGCAGTAAATTTGCCGGAACTTCTTGTGTATAAAGCGTGGTGATCGCTTCCTGTATGGATTGTTGAATATTCATTGCGTACATGCCTTAAAATGAGCGCGCAAATTTACGTGAAATAATTGATAGTTTAAAGTTTTTGTTCTCAATTTCTTTTGCTGTCTGAACTGTGATTAAAATCATTTTAATCACAGTTCAGACA
>JAISFI010000427.1 GCA_031263685.1 Dysgonamonadaceae bacterium
GATTAAATTCCACTTATAGTAACTGGTGGTTTTTATCACATTAAATGAAAACAATAATTCATTAATGATACTATTTACAAATTGTTGATTATAAAAACGAGTCAGTACCTCATGATACTCATTAATAATATCCGTAGTATAACAAAGCGTAATCTGTGCATTTCTGAACGCTTTCCACAAGCAATAGTATGGAGAAGTTACAGGTAAACAGACCACCAGACAGTTTGTATCAAGAACAACCTTCATTGATATGGTGTACGATAATGTGAATTTAGAATTTCTTCTATTTCCTCATTGCTAAATGAAATTTTACTTGCCTCACTGTCAACTTTTTTTCGATAATAATCAAGCAGCATCGCTTGAATATCCATCTTTTCTTCCTCGCTTTTCATTCGCGCAAATGCTTGTAATAAAAATATCTGCGTTTCATTTAATGGAGTTTTTGCAACTGTTACATTCATACTGTTTTGTTTTTAAATCACAGTTGCAAAATTACAAATAATAATTGAATTTGCGTGTAAACCAATAAGTCAAAGAACGCTTCTTTTGTCGGGCGAAGGCGTTAGAGGTTTTTCCTCGCGAGGAAAATTCCGCCACAGTGTGTGAGAGGTTTTTCCTCGCGAGGAAAATTCCGCCACAGTGTGTGAGAGGTTTTTCCTCGTGCGGAAAATTCCGCCACAATGTGTGAGAGGTTTTTCCTCGCGAGGAAAACTCCGCCACAGTGTGTGAGAAGTTTTTCCTCGTGAGGAAAACTCCGTCGCAGTGTGCGGGGAGTTTTTACCGTTTTTTCCATTTATTTATTAATCAATTTGAAAACTTTCCGGTCACCGTTTTTCTTTACCGACAGGAAATACACCCCGGCGGGAAGCGCCTGCGAATAAGTATCATCCGGCGTATTGATACGGAAGCGGGCAACCGTTTGTCCTTCAACAGAAAACAAATCGGCGGTGTAACCTTTCAGATTCACTAACCGGAGTACGCCGTTGGCATAAGCTACTTTTGCCGGTTGATGACCGACAGGCGCTTCGATTCCTACATTAGTCGGAATTACCGTAACCCGGCAGGTATCCTTAAATTCTCCGTCGTCCGTTATTACGATGATGTTTGCCGTACCTTCAGCGATGGCGGTAATCCGGCCGGTTTCCGATACGGTGGCAATTTCGTCGTCGTCACTGCGCCAGCTTACATCCTGATTTGTGGCGTCTTCCGGCGAAACAGTGGCGGTAAGTTGCAGGAAATCTCCGATTTCCATCTCGGCGGCGGTTTCGTCGAGAGAAACGCCGGTAACGGGAATAACGGCTGCGTCAACGTTTACGGTGAGGATATAATTTTTGGAGGATAATCCGTCAAGTGCAACTACTCGAATAAGAAATCCGTTTTCGCCGGGTTCCAAAGCCTGTTCGCCGGCTCCGGTCACGGTCGCTCCTTTGAATCCGGGGACAGCATTGATTGTAATGCTGCTTACATCGCTGGGAACGGTTAACTCGTAGGACGAATTTTCCGCATCGAAAGCGGGCAAAATGGTGAATCCGGCCACTTCCAGCAACGAAAGCGTGGAGTCGCATCTCATGCCTGCGTCTATCAAAACCGGATATTCTCCTTCTTCAACAGTCCATACATTGCTGAAATCCCATGATAAATTGTCGCTGTAGAACTGTCCGGTTTTGTAGGTTTCCGCTGGATTGTAGCTGATTACTTCGTCCGGGATTTCGCCGCCGCGCCCTTTATCCGTATCGGAAAGGTAATTGAGTGTAATTCCGGTACGTGCATATACCTTGTCGAACAACTCAAACTGATCGTACGTGGGACCTCTCCGGCAGAAAAATAAGTTGGGAGTTGCGGCTTCAATGGCGCTTGACAATACAATCACTTCATCCATTTTAACAAAATTGTGGTTATCGTAAAAAGACAATATTCCTGCGGCGTTGCCGGAGTTGTGGGTTTTCTGTTCGGAGATAATTGCTCCCGTGACATACACCCGCCGGATATGGATTTTTCCATAACAATCTACGCCGCTGTCTGTTGTCCTGCCGACCGAGAAACCGGCAATGCCTCCTGCACAGGAAGGAACATTCATATCAGTACTCAATTTGGTTGCTTTTACGTTAGCCGTCACATAGCAGTCTTCAATGATGTTGTATCCCTGGTTGACGGGATTTTGCGGAATGCGACCGGCAATACCTCCCACAACGGTGCTTCCGGTAATGTTTCCGCTGACCGAGACTTGTTGAACAAGGCTCTCGCCGAACATTGCTCCCGCTACGCCGCCAACGACTTCGGCTCCGTTGATATCAACATTCGCCAGGTTGAGGTCTTTGACAGTTGCGTGATTTAAGCGTCCGAAAAGCCCCCTCACATTGACGGTTGCCGTTATTTTCATGTTTTTGATACTGTATCCCTTTCCATCCAGCGTTCCGGTGAAATGCTCCGGGTTGCCGTCCGTCAGGCTCTTTGCTCCGATGGGTATCCAGTTGTCTATTCCGGCAAGGTCGATGTCTGCCGTTAAATAATAAATTCCGTTCATCGGATAATCTGCATCGTTTCCGATTTTTTGCAGGTCTTCGGCGCTTGAAACGGCGATTGCCTTTTTCTTCGCTGTCAGGGTATAAGTATTCAGGTCGAGCGTGAGCGTAACATCCGTCAACGCTTCCTCAAAAACGAATTTCAAATCCCTGGGTTCGTCGAGTTTGAGATAATTCTGCTCGTATTTGAAAGTATTGCCGTTTGTGAAATCAACCGGCTCGTCCTCCGTGTCGGCTACATAACAGCCTTCCCATTTGCCCTGAAACTTCAAAAACTTAAATTGTCCTGCATTCACATTGCCTGTCCAGGAATACACGCCGCGGGAAACTTTGTTCATCACTTCGGATGCAGCCCATCCGCTTGGCATTGCATCGCCGGAGATATAGACATGGTCGAACCAGTCCAATTCCGGTAAGAAACTGTCAACCGTGATGGTCATCACCTCAGCATGAGTATTAACTGAAAATTCCCAGTAGCCGCTGCCTGTTCCATCCGTGCCGATGTGCCACTTATTGTCGGCTCCCTGAAGGCGAATCGGTTGCGGATCGTGTAAAGCGGCGCTTAACAGAACATCCGCCTCTGTTCCGCCCGGATGAAAGGCTTCGTCCCACGTCCGCGCATTGACCATGATTTTAAAGTTCCCCGGTTCGCTTGCACCCCACTGATTATGTTCCAAAAAGCCGCGAAAACGGAAGATATAAGGATTTTGACTGTCACGTTCCAGCTTTTTTGACTCTGCCGGATCCCAGCCCGACGCATCAATAACAAAAGGTCCGCCGACGCAAAACAGCCCCACCGGATATTCGGGACAGGCGGCGGAGGTAAAGCTTTCCACAAGGAAGGTATTGTTTTCCGTATCGAATTTCAGGACATAGTAACCGTCGGCGGTTCTGTCTTCAGGAATTTCCCATTTGGTATCGTCGCCGCCCAAACGCATTGCCGCGGGCGTACCCACCGACGTTGCGCCGATCAACAGATTGGAAGTTCCGTCGGGATGATAACCGTCCCATGAATTGTCGGACGTCAGGACTTTGAAGCTTCCGCGTTCATCGCCGAAAGTGTTGTAGCCGATGTAGCCGCGATAATAAAAGACGTGCGGGTTTTCGCTGTCCTTTTCGAGTTGGACAATGTCGCGGAAAAGCCAGTTGGGCTTATTGGCATTGAAAGGGCCGCCGATAATGTACAGATTTTCGGGCTGCGCAAAAAGCGACGCAGTTGTGAATATTGCTATCGCTGCAAAAATGATTTTGAGATAATTAGACTTTGTCATTGTTTTTAGTTTTATTTTATAATTCATAATTCTTAACTTCCCACGGACGCCTTCCGGAGTCAATCTGCGTTCGTTTCATCTTCTGTTGTATTACCTGCTATTGAACTATCAGTTTAAATCCTTGATTTTCAATTTTCACAAGGTAACTGCCCTTGCTACTCCAGGGGATCAATTGCCGTCCGGAGGCGATTTTTGTCCGGTAAATCAACATTCCGTTTATGTTGTATATCATCAGGTTATCGTTTTTCTTTGCTCCCTCAATTTGTATTTTTCCTTCTTTCAATTGCAGGCTTATCGTTCCTTTCCCCGGTACGGTACCGGATATGGAGGTAGCAGTTTCAAATTCGTAGGCGCCCATATCAATTTGCAAGCCTTGTACACGGTTTTTTCCTGCCAGATCCAGCGAAATTTCGGCGGCATAATTGTTATTACCGGCATCTATGCAGCGCGAGCCTTCGGCAAGTTGATACGAGGCGGCTTCTATCTGTGCGATTTCGCCGGCGGTGTATCCGACGATGGTCGCCGGTGCAACAAAGTCGGGAGTGATTTCGCGCGTCAACACGACGTGTGCGACGTCATCGCCGTCGGTAAATTTTGTACTCTCGCTTTCTATTGCCGAATGTTTCGAGATAACGGTTCCGCCGTCGTTGATATTTGTATTTTGTCCATAGCTGTTATAGATGTCGCCATACAGATTATTGAAGGCAATTGAGTTTAAGATGGTAAGATTGGAAGTATTGTTACCCAAACCGAAAGCGCCACCCGGTCCGGTCGATTTGTTGTTGGCAAATGTACAGTTGGTAACACTTGCGTTTGCGTTGCCGCCTACCTGCATCGCTCCGCCGTTGCCGGAAGAAGTATTGTTTACAAAGAGGCAATTTTCTATCGTTATATTGCCGAGATGACAGTGCAGCGCTGCGCCGTTTTTTCCGTTTTGCGTCCGGTTGTTGCGGAAAATGCAGTTCCGTACCACCGCCCCGTTTGCAAGAATCATTCCGCCGCCGTTGCCGTTTCCGTTGGCATCCGCCTGATTGAAGCCATTCTGAATAATAACGCCATCCAATATACTGCTTACCGTTCCTTCCAGACTGTTATTTCTCAAAGGCGATATTGCACCGCCGCCATCTAAAACGGAAGGGTTCAAATTCCAGTTCCTTTCGTCTGCCAGTTCTTCTGTTCCTGCAAATCCGCCATAGATAGCCAGATTGTCGAAGTTGATCGAAGCAGTTACCGGATAGGTTCCGGCTTCGAGCCATATTTGCGACTTGCTAAGCAATGAATTTGACAAAGTTACCGCCCGGGCAAGCGTCGTCGCATTTTCCCACGAAGAGCCGTCTTTGTCCGCATCGCCATCAACGGCAACGCGGATAAAACGCACGTTATCCGACGGCAAGCCGTTGTCGAACTCGTAGGCGCCCATATCAATCTGATTGCCGGAGATGCGTCTTTGTCCATTCAAATCAAGGGAAAGATTTTGTGCAAGACTTGCATTACCGGCGTCTATGCAGCGCGAGCCTTCGGCAAGCTGATACGAGGCAGCTTCTATCTGCTCAATTTCGGTTGCATCGGCAGTGTATCCGATAATCGTCGCCGGTGCGACAAAGTCCGGAGTGATTTCGCGCGTCAGCGTAACATGTTCGACGTCATCGCCATCGGTAAATTTCGTACTCGCGCTTTCTATTGCCGAATGTTTCGAGATAACGGTTCCACCATTATTGATATTGTCATTTTGCCCGTAGCTGTTATAGACGTCGCCATACAGATTATTACAGGCAATCGTGTTGACGACGGTCAGGTTGGACGTATTGGTACCCAATCCGAAGGCGCCGCCGGGTCGGGTCGATTTATTGTTGGAAAACGTACAGTTGACAACGATAGCGCTTGTGCCGCCGCCCACCTGCATTGCTCCGCCATTACCCAGCGAAGTGTTGTTGACGAAGAGGCAGTTTTCTATCGTTGCGCTGCCATTATTGCAGTGCAGGGCTGCGCCGTTGGTTCCGGTCGTCCGGTTGTTGCGAAAGATGCAGTTGCGTATCACCGCACCGTTTCCGATAATCATCCCGCCGCCGTTGGCGCCCGACGGATTGACGCCGTTTTGAACGGTCACACCGTCAAGGACGCTGTTTACCGTGCCCGACAGGTCGTTATTTCTCAAAGGCGATACCGTTCCGCCGCCATCAAGTATGGCAGGATTCAAATACCAGTCCCGCTCGTAGAGCCGCTGTTCCGTTCCTGCAAATCCGCCGTAGATAGCCAGATTGTCGAAGTTTATCGAAGCCGTTACCGGATAAATTCCGGCTTCGAGCCATATTTGTGCGCCCGAAACCTGCGCCGACAAAGTTATGGCGTTGGCAAGCGTGGTTGCATTTTCCCACGAGGAGCCGTCTTTATCCGCATCGCCATTGACGGCGACGCGGATAATATTGTCGGCAAATTCGCGGAAAGAAGCCTGAAACCAATTTATTGCCATCGGTTTGAGCCGGCTAACTACCTCCGGATTGGAAGACGCTACATTTGTTTTTTCCAGAAAATCCGTTTCCATGTCGTACAACTCGACCCGGGAACCGTCGGCATTGACCAGCAGTTTCCAGTTGCCGTCGCGAACGGCGATGTGCGGACTTACCTGATTGGCTACGTTTTTCCCAAATTCCCAGAACAGAGGGGTGGAACGCTCGGTTTGCGCATTTCCCAATAGTACTTCACTCATATCCTTGCCATCAACCGGAAATTCGGTTGGAACCGTTGCGCCGGTAATCGCGCAGAGCGAGGGCAGCAAATCGACCGAACACAGCACCGAAGCAGCGTTGGTCTGTCCCGGCTCTACCGTGCCCGGCCAGCGGACAATGAACGGCATCCGGATTCCTCCTTCGTAGAGGGTAGCTTTCTGACCGCGCAGGTCGTCGGTGCGGTTTCCGCTGAAAGCCGGTGCGGGTCCGTTGTCGCTGGTGAAAATCACCAGCGTTTCCTCGTCTATGCCCAAGTCTTTCAAGCCCTGCATCAGGCGACCAATCTGCACGTCCAGTTCTGCGAGGACGACAGAGAAGGCTTCGGGAGATTCCTGTCCCAAACTTCCGTCATTCTCACAGACCCAGGGCGTATGCACGTCGTCGGGCCAGAAGTTGATAAAGCAAGGTTTGCCGTCTTTATTTCGGGATAAAAAATCCAGGGTTTTATCTACAAAATAAGCGGTGCGGTCCCATCGTTTTACTTCATCGGTATTTGCCCATATCCAGTTGGTTGAGGTCAACTTCGGATCAGGGTCGGGACTTTCATACGTCGAAACATATTCGTCGAATCCGTAATTGGAAATAGACGGAGCGTTCGTCACATCGCGTCCGCCGCCCATGTGCCATTTGCCGAAATGTCCTGTGGCATAACCGTTCGCTTTGAGTGCGCGAGCCATAGATGGAGCGCGGTCGTTGAGGAAATCGTTCGATTCGTTTTTCGCATTTGCAGCGCGGGTGTCCAAAAAAGTGGTAATCCCCCAGCGGGTCGGATACATGCCGGTGGTAATGCCCGCCCGCGAGGGCGAGCTAATTGGACAGGCGGTATAATACTGTGTAAAACGAATCCCTTCCTGGGCAAGTTTATCAATATTGGGCGTGGGTGCATACGTGCCGCCGTAGCAGGACGGATCGGAATAGCCCATGTCATCAATGTACATGATGATAATATTCGGTTTTTCCGGCGATGCCGCCGATAC
This sequence comes from Dysgonamonadaceae bacterium, assembly GCA_031263685.1. Lineage (GTDB taxonomy): Bacteria > Bacteroidota > Bacteroidia > Bacteroidales > Azobacteroidaceae > JAISFI01. The sequence goes on from JAISFI010000427.1 coordinate 7,497, forward strand.
TGCCGACAATCCGCACGCCATTAAGCCGGGTAATGCTATAAGCTTTTTCATGATTTTAATTTATACGATTCAATAATCCGTTTATCACTCAAAATAAGGCGCCGGTTTCAGGGTTGAACTCGGCACGCCGCCTTCAATGTAGGGCCAGCCGTCTTCATCCCACAGCACTTCGTCCATCAGCAACGGACGACGAGTTGCTCCGTTTTCGTTGATTATCCACGGATTGGCAAGCGATACAGCGTGATAGAGCATGAAATACCTGCCTTTGTCGTCCTTGATAATTTCGGCATTGTGACCGGGACCAATCCAGGTTGTGCCGTCGCCTTGCAGGAACTTCGATGCGCCTGCTGCCGCAAAGTCGTTGATGGTTTTAATATCGACTCCGCTTTTTGTCAAATACGTACCTGTTATGCTTGTAGATCTTGACACCGACAGAAAGTATTTGGTGTTGGGACCCTCGCAGCAGGAGTTGGACGAGGCAAAGAGATAATAATATCCATCCTTTTCATAAATATAAGTTCCTTCAAAACCGCTTCCTGCAATTTGCTTTTTCTGTCCGATAAGCGTTATCATATCACCATCGTTAATTTCCTGTACATAAATTCCTGCATAACTGCCCCAGAAAAGGTAAGAATTTTTATTACGTCCTTTTTCAATTCGGATATAGAACTGGTCGATGCTGTTTCGTACGCCGCTTGACTGTGTATCCAGCACTTTCCCCATGTCTTCGAAAGGTCCGTAGGGATATTGCGATTTAGCTACGCCAACGCCCGGATTCGAGTCGCCCCAGGTAGAATTGCTGTAATAGAGGTAATACAGTCCGTCTTTGGGATTGAAAACGATTTGCGGCGCCCAGATACCGCCGTTGTGCCACGATGGTTTGGATTCGGAAGTGAAAGCGTCGGCTACATATTCCCATTTCACGAGGTTTTTGGAACGGACGATGGGGGTGATTCGGTTCACGCCCGTTGCCCAGGCATTTTGCGTGCCGTAGGCGTAAAACCACTTAACCCCGTTTTCGTCGGCAGCAGCGCGGATGAATGACGGGTCTGCCAAATCGGGTTCAAACAACGGATTTTGATACAAAGTATCCGCTGCTGTGGGGGGATCTGTCCAGTACAAGTCGCCGTCGTCATTGCTGTTGTTACAAGAGCATACAAGCGAAATGACGAACAGTAACAAGAGTCCGCTGATTGAAATAACTGTCTTTTTCATATACTTTTAATTTTTAATTTTTTAATTCGTAATTTACTTGTATCCGGGATTTTGCTCCAG
>JAISFI010000163.1 GCA_031263685.1 Dysgonamonadaceae bacterium
CGCCGGAAGGCGTCTGATTTGGATAACCCCGTGCAAGCCGCAGGCGCAGCTCGGGGACATGGACAGCCCTACCGTATCAAAACTGCGAAGCAGTTCAACCCGCTACGGGGTTGAGGAGAGCGGTTCGCGCTACCCCGAGCTGCACCTACGGCTTGCACGGGGTTATCCATCTTGGACGCCTTCCGGCGTCAACTTGCAATACACAAATATATACCTTGCGTAATATCAGGAAATAAGAACTATGATTTTCTTTCGTTCTAAAAAGTAATCATAGTTCTTATTAAATCATTCTAATTACAGATTCAGACAAAAAATAACTTTTAGTTCTTAATTCCATATAAAACATTACCTTTGCCGGAAAAATAATACGGTAAACAATATGAATAAGTTGACCATTATCAAAGTCGGCGGTAAGATTGTAGAAGAAGAGGCTTCTCTAACCCGCTTATTAGCTGATTTTTCTTCCATTGCTGGCGCCAAAATATTAGTACATGGTGGTGGTCGGTCTGCAACGAAACTGGCAGAACAACTGGGTATCGAAAGTAAAATGGTGAATGGACGAAGAATTACCGACGAGGCTACTCTGCAAGTTGTCACAATGGTTTACGGCGGTCTGATCAACAAGAATATTGTCGTCAAACTCCAGGCAAAGGGAATAGACGCCCTCGGCTTGACGGGCGCCGATATGAATACTGTTTTATCGGTAAAAAGGCCGGTAGAAAGTATTGATTACGGCTTTGTGGGCGATGTAAGTCGCGTAAACGGAACATTCCTGTCCAACCTCCTCAAACAGGGAGTTGTTCCCGTTTTGGCTCCACTCACCCACGATGGAATGGGACATCTTTTGAACACAAACGCCGATACCATCGCCGGAGAAGTAGCCAAAGAAATGGCTTCTTATTTTGATGTGCAATTAATATTCTGTTTCGAGAAAAAGGGCGTTTTGATCGACGAAAATGATGATGAAAGCGTCATCTCCCAGTTAAATCCGGAACTGTTCCACCAATATATGGAGGAAGGAATCATACAGGGAGGGATGATTCCCAAACTGGAAAATGCATTCGAAGCTATCCATGCCGGTGTAAAGGAAGTTGTCATCACACAAGCTTCGGAAATTCATTTAGGAAAAGGAACATTTATCCGTTTATGATCTACCCAACAAAACACTACATTCATGGCAAAAACATTCGGAATAATCGCTAAAACCCTGTACGGTCTGGAAGACGTACTGGCCAAAGAACTTATCTCATTGGGAGCAAATGGCGTCCAGATCGGTCGCCGGATGGTTTCTTTCGAGGGAGACCTAGCGCTGCTTTACAAAGCCAACATCCACTGCCGGACGGCGCTAAGAATCCTTAAACCCATTCGCGAGTTTAAGGCAAAAGATGCGGACGAACTTTATTTGCAAGTCAAACGAGTGGATTGGGATGTTTTTCTATCGCCCCAAACAACCTTTGTCATTGATGCCGTAGTAAATTCGGAAACCTTTACTCATTCCAAATTTGTGACATACCGGGCGAAAGACGCCATTGCAGATTATTTCACGGAACGGGGAGAAGAGCGTCCTTCCGTCAGCGTAAGCAATCCGGATTTGCGGTTGCACTTGCACATCTCCCACAACGATTGTTCCATCTCTATCGACAGTTCGGGCGAGTCCCTCCACAAAAGAGGCTATCGGGAAGTGCAAACGGAAGCCCCTATCAATGAAGTGCTGGCCGCCGGAATGATTCTGAAAACGGGATGGAAAGGCGATTCCGATCTGATAGATCCCATGTGCGGCTCCGGCACCATCCTGATTGAAGCGGCGATGATAGCGCTCAACATTCCGCCGGGGATTCACCGCAAAAACTTTGCTTTCGAGAAATGGCCGGACTTCAATCGAGAACTGTTCGAGGAAATTTATAACGATGACAGTCGGGAGAAGCCCTTCAACCACCGAATTATCGGTACGGACATCTCTCCCGTCGCCATAGATATCGCCCGGAAAAATATTAAAAGCGCCGGATTATCTCCATATATCGACCTGAAAGTGACACCCTTGCAGCAATATAAAGAGGCGCCTCCGACGGGGATTGTCGTCATGAATCCACCATACGGTGAACGGCTCAGCAGCCAAAACCTGTTTGAATTATACCAGATGATCGGCGAACGGATGAAACACGTCTTCGCTGGCTACGAAGTATGGATACTCAGTTACCGGGAAGAATGTTTTGACAAAATCGGCCTCAAACCTTCCGCAAAAATTAAATTGAAAAACGGATCGCTGGATTGCGAATTTCGCAAATATGAGATTTTTGCCGGAAAAAGGAAAGAGTGGAAGAAACCGTTAACTACTGCGGATTCACCAACTTAATCTTCGCAAAAACATCTGCTCTATCACACTGAAAGCTGTTTTTGGTGAAAAAGCGATATAATCTATCGTTTTGACAAAAAACGAATACAAACCCGTCAATTCGGCCAATTGACGGGCTTGATGAACATCTCAAAGAATGATTTACTTGATAATCTGCACCTTTTCTGCAATTCTCGGCTTTGCTTCCGGCTGTTCGTTTTTGTAACCGACGGCAATAGTGAAAAGCGGTGCATAACCTTCCGGAAGATTCAATTGAGCCACTACATCCTTTCCTTCCGGAGAATTTAAGAAAGGAACAACACTGGCGATAACACAGGTACCAATGTTCATGGCCTCTGCCGACAAAAGGATGTTTTGTCCCAGCAATCCGCAATCTACGGGACTGTAAGGGTTATTTTGATCGCTGGCGACAACAATGACTGTCGGCGCTCCATACAATCTTTCGCTCACGGCCTGGAATATCTCCGTTTTCTGCACAACCCGCACTTCCCACGATTGCTTATTTATGGCGCTCGGCGCGTTGATGGCGCAACGGATGATTTCGTTAAGTTCTTCATCCTTAATTTGTTCCGGTTTGTAAGAGCGAATACTCCGCCGATTCATCATATTTTCTATTACGATGTCTTTGGCGCTTCTCGTTTCCACTTCTCCCGCTTTCTGAGAAAGCTGCTGGCAGGAACACAATGCCACTGCCACTAATACTGAGCAATAAATTCGTTTCATAACGTTAAAAATTTAAATTGAAATTAATTAAACACTTATCTTTTAGTTCTTATTTTCTCTTGGTAGCGGAACAATCGGAGGTCCCTGATAATTATCTACCTGATTTTTCTGGATTTCCATATCTTCAAAAAGAATTGCTTCCGGGACAATGACGGAAGTCGGCCCTCCCAGCAGCGTATTATGAACACATTCCTTGTCCGAAACGGCCATGATCTTTTTGAAAATCTGCGCATTGACATTGTTAATTATGGCCGAACGAACCAATTGTTCGCTTCCATCCTCCACATTCACCCGGTATAATTCATGAGGAGCTGAGCCGTCGCCCGATGTTCGCCGTACAATATAGGCGTAGGAGTAGCCTTCTTCTTTCGCTTTTGCGAGCAATGTTTTCCGAAGAACATCCAAACTTTGCGTTCTTGTGTCTTGCATCCGGATCACTCCGGGTCTTGTGCCGGAATTAATATCTACTCCATACAAAGAATGTCCGTTGGAATGGGGAATTTTTTCCGTTGGGACACGGTCGCTCAGCATCGTTTTCAGGATACCGTTTTCCACTAAAATCAATCTTTCCGGAGGAATTACGCCCTGTGCATCTACCGGCGCATAGCCAATCAACGGTTGACCCTGATAAGTTTTCGTGCCCGTAAGGTCTTCGATCGTTATTTCCTTGGCCGTGATCCTTTTATCGATCATGGTTTCCAACCCGTTGCCTCCATAGGCATAGCCGGACGAAGAAAAAGGTTTACGTTCGGCAATCAGGGGCTGGTTTCCGCGAAAGAAAGCGGAATAAAACGTTTCCATCACCGCCAAGCCTTCATACAGTACAGGCCCGGTATACGATTCGTTAATGATGGGCGCCGTTTTTCTGCGGGATATTTTTTCGGCCAGTTGGCGGCATTGTTCTTTCAATGTATTGATGTCCGGCAATTTTTCCGGAGAGTCATAGACAAATTCAATATTATCGCCCAGCCATTCGCCGGCATCGTTCATCGTACCTGCGTATGCATCCAGGAAGATAAACGTTCTCGGCAAACGATAGGCCGATTTTTCCGTGTTATAAAAATAAATGGTAGAAGATATGATTTTTAACGAAACATACGAGTCGACGACATCTTCGTATGCGGCAAAAACGGCAGAGGCATCCTGTGCATATTGATGGTAATAAGTCTCGTTGAAATCGACGTTTTTTCGAGGCAAGTCTAATAATTGTACGGTCGGCGTTTGATCCCAATCGGGCAATTCCAGGTCGCTTTGAGGAATGTTCAATTGCTTGATGGCCGATATTTTCTGTTCGTAAGCTTCCGCTGCCCGTTTGTAAATCGCGTCCAAGTCTTGCCAAACAGTGTAGCGGATGCCTTCCTCGCTGTTTTCAATACTGGGAGAACCGTCGTAATTATCCAAACCGCCAACCGTGGCGTTGAAATTCTCGTCCGTCCGCTGATAATCTCCAATGAGCAGGCGGGCGGTAGAATTGCGGTTTTTATAATGGTTGGAATTAAAAAGACTTCCTAAAGTGGCGGTAACCGTCAACGTTTCAAAATCGCCCAAACTGTAAGCGATGAAGAAAGGAGGCTGAAGACCTTCCTTTTTCAATCCGTTCAATCCGCGTTCGACTTCTGTTGCGATTGCGCTGCCAATGATTTTATCTTGCGTATCTTCCGATGAAAAGGAGGAAAAAGACGAAGGATTGGGTAAGAGCGGCGGGAGAGACTGCGATTTCGCCCGTTTTTGCGTTTCTATCCTTTTGACAAATACGTTCGGAGCGACACAGGAAACAGGTACGCCTCCCGACTCTGCACCGCAAGTTCCGTTGAAAACGGAATAATCTGCACCGCAGGCTTCAATTTGCGCAAACATCGCCAGGGGTGTGCCGACCAAATCTACGCCGCGTACCAGTTCGTCCGGGCGACCGTCCGTATAGATGCGATAAACGATCAGCGGCGTCACATTAAACGCATTCGGCATATACCTGCCGGTTGTCGTAAAGCCTCCGGAGACTTCCTTGAAATAATATCCGTAAGGTTTCCCCTGCGATTTGGCTTCCTTGATCAACATTTTCCGCAACTGTTCTTCCGAATATCGCTGCGAACTCTCTACCAGCATGTTCGACTGGCGAGATACCGGCGCTAACCCAATCTGCGCCCGTCCATGCCCGTTGGACTTCAAAAAGCCTTCAATGGGTGTTCTGCACATCAGAAAATCGTACAGTTTCCCTTTTTTCACGACCTCTACCCGTTGAGACTTGACACCCTCGTCGTCATACAGATAATATCCGCTGAGGGGGAACTGTCCATACTTTTTGATGGTAGGATCGAATGTGACCGAGAGGTGTTTGGGTAAAACTCCTTCTCCTATTTTCTTCTTGAAAGTCTGTGCATCATCTTCCTGTTTCATTCTGGCGCCCTCTACCCGGTGGCCGAATATCTCGTGAAAGAAAACTCCGGCGGCATCCGGCGAAAGAATGGCCGGGCCGGTGAAAGATTCTACTACGGGCGCTTTCTTCAGGGCTGATATATTCGCGCTCAACTTCCGAACTTCTGCAAATACTTCTTCATCTGTTGGCAATTCTTCCGATGAAAAGGCGAACCATGACTTGTACAGGGGCAGTTCCATCCCGTCATCGGTCAATGTATGGGCAACGACTACCAACTGATAAGACAAGGCGTTTTGAGCAATTTCCCGGCCTTCCGTATCGACGGTATATTTCCGTGAAAGATGGGCATAAAATGTGGCCGAACCTTCCAGAACATCCGGATTTTGATTAAAGACGGCAGAATATTGCTTCACCTTTTCTTTCCAAAGCGCGTTGGAAACCGAAAGATCTACCGGCGCTTCATAATATTTATCGGGCAATTCTTCGGTGAAATCGGGAGATCTGTCTTCCTGTTCCACTTTGACGGCCATGTTGGCTTTCACCTGCTCATACGTCTGCACGGCATTTTTGTAAAGGTAATCCAGTTGCGACCAAATGACCGTTTTGATCGATTGAGTATTGTCTTCGTTGACAGGAACATGCGCCATGTGAATCATCGATCTGCCTCGTCCGGACTCCCTAATCTCATGAGAGTTGTCGAGTTTCGGACTTCCTACTCGCACAACGGATGATAAATACCGTGTGGACTGAATGTCATTTCCGCCGGATTGAAGCCATCCCAAACGGGCAGTACATCCGAATGTACTCATTTTTTCCATCCGCAGTAAAATATAATGCGCCGGTATTGCTTCTTTTTGCAGGATAGAAAAATTTCTGTCCAACTCCGTTTTCATCAAATTAAAGACAGGCTCTTGAGCAGATATGGAAATATAACTCAAAGCCAAAAGGGCAAGAACTGATTTGTATTTTTTCATTTTGAATAATTTTCCTCAAATTGCTCGCAAATATGCGAAATTGAAATGAAGAAAAAAAATAAATGCGGCCTTTTTTAAGGTTATTTTGGAAGATGAAAAATAAAAATCTCTCTGAATATTTTGTTTTTCATTTTTTTACATTACTTTTGCGGCAATTTAAACTAAGAAATAAGAGTTTATATATGATGGTTGTGGAAATAAATAAGAATGTTTTGTATTTATTTAACGGAAATTATTTGGCAAATTCGAATAATTTCGTAACACACACACACACACACACACACACACACACACACACACACACACACACACACACACACCTATATTAAGGTGTAAATTCTACTTACGAAGGCCGATAAGCATATCGGAAAAAGAACAAAATCATCACAGTCTTTATTTATTTTTAATATTTCAAACAGTCATTTTCCGGATTGCTTCAGGCTATGCTTTCGCAATGACGATGCTCTCTACACGTCATTGCGCGCCGCTTGCGGCGAAGCAATCCAGCCGCAGGGTGTTGCACGCAACATTTCCATCAGGTATGCCGAGCGGAGTCTCTACATCACCACCGGCAAGTCGCATCAAAATACATTGCAACAAAGTCATTACATATCACATAATCATTAACAACAAAACAGTTTATGAAACAAAAACTTTTATCCAAGCTTTTCCCGCTGCTTCTCACATTTGTGGCAGCAGGGAACTTATTTGCCCAAACAACTACTACACGGGGAAAGGAATTTTTCGTGTCATGGGGTAATAATCTTAAAGATCGAGCTGCCAGATTGGAAATAAAGATAGCTGCCTTCGAAGCTTCTACTATTACATTGCATTTTATGGATCAATCAACTCCGATTTCCGATATCGTAGTAGAAATGCAGAAAGGCGATGTCTACAGTCACACTTTGACGCCCGCCGAACAAACGGCCGTTTATCTACTTTACTCCACAACCCCAACATTTTCACCCAAGTCATTGCACATAGAATCGACCGGACTTATATCGGCTTATGCCTTGAATCAGGCAAATGCAACTACGGATGCAACCAACCTGTTGCCAGTCAGCAACTGGGGTAGGGATTATTATCATATATCTTATTCTACTGCCGGTGTGAAAAACCAATATAATGGCCCACAAGTAGATGGTTACGCGCTTATTGCCGCACAGGATGAAACGGAAATTTATCAGGCTGGAAATCTCACACCGATAGCTAAGCTGAACAGAGGAGAGGTTTATTATGCATGCTTTCCATTAACGGATGTAACCGGAACGCATATTACGTCTAATAAACCAATTGCTTATTATGTGACAAATACCGGTGTTTATCTTCCACAAAATAAAAGTTCGGCCGATTGTCTGTTTCAATCGCTGCCACCAGTCAATCAATGGGGTACCCGTTTTCTGGTTCCCTGTACCAAACAGGGAACAGGGAGAGTAAGGGTGTTAGCTTCTCAAAACGGGACAAACATTACACAATCGGGCGCAACCGGCCCCATATTGTTAGATGGCGCATTTTCTACCGGCAGTAAAAGCACCCTGTACAATTTACAGGCCGGAGAATTTGTGGAACTGGAGATGGGCGCTACCGGATGTTATATCTCTGCAAATAAACCGGTGGGTGTTTGTGCTTATATGGTAGGACAGGATTACGTTACAGCCATTAGCAGCAATAAGGGAGACCTTTCCATTACCTGGGTTGCTCCCATTGAGCAGAATATGCGTGAAATATTGATTGCTCCATTTTTTCCGACAGGAACGACCAATTTACAGGAACATTATGCCCTGATTGTTACTCCAACCGCATACAAATCTGAAACTACTGTAGCGATTGGAGGCGTTGCACCCAGTTCTCTAAATAGTGTAACATGGACAGACAACATGGCCTGTGGCTATTCTTTTTGTTCCTATCAGATGACAGAGAAGAACACAGCTTACCTTTTCGATAATCCGAAAGGATTAACCGTGTTGGGATATGGAATTGGAACTTATGAAAGTTATTACTATATGTCCGGTTCCGCAAGCTGTGACCTGACTATGCCTTACTATATTAATGACATATTTTATGAAGAATTGAACAACAGTGCATATTGTGAAAGTCGGCAATTTCAGATGAGAGTTGAACGCGAATTATCGACAGCTCCGGGTCATGCAATCTGGACGCTTAACAGTATTCCCATAGATGCACATCAGGATGATTTGGAATGGGATACTGTGTTGCCGTATGGGAAACACAGTCTGGAACTGTTAGTCATAAATAAGGAAGGTGAGGCTGAAACTTATGGCGTCAACTTTACCGCTGCACCCTCATCCGTTACATGGATGCCCGAAAATAATACCGGAACGGATGCTGACAAACAAAACTGGAATGACGTCAACAACTGGACGCCGAGCGTCCTGCCTGCTTCCTGTACTGATGTTCACATTCCTGGAGACAAGTCGCATTATCCTGTTTTGACGGCTCTGGATCTGATTCCTCCCGAATGTGGCAACATTTACTTCGAGCACGGCAGCGAAATTCTCCGAACGGATTTGCTTTCCTACAGCAAAGCGCATGTAGATCTGAAAGTCCGGTCCAATCGCTGG
>JAISFI010000007.1 GCA_031263685.1 Dysgonamonadaceae bacterium
ATGTAGTACGTATAGCCTTTTAATTGATCTATTCCATCGGCAATATGCCGGCCAAAACCTACTTTAACAGTATCCTGAACGATACCGTCGGAAAATTTGAACGAAATGGAATTACCCTCGTATGATATTTCGGAAGACTGGAAGGATTCTACCGACAAAACCGTATAATCATCCATTGGAAATGAAGGAATTATTAATATGGGATCTTCATTCGATTCAATTGTTTGAGGCGAAATGAAGCAGGTGGAATCAATAGGAATTTCATTTGCCAGCACATACGCCGTTCCATTCGGAAATCCGTCTTTCACCTGATGGGTAAGACGGTTTGCCTCGATAGTATCCCGTACATTTCCCGAAACTACAAAGAAATCGCTGTACAGGTCTATCGTGGAAACATTATAATTGGCTACAGGCGAGGATTCCGCAAAATCGTAATCGGTATAAAAATCGCTTACGTATGAAGTCGGCTGCTGAAAACTTGCCCCGATAACGGTAAACCGGCATGTCCAACTGTTAGCAACGGCATAAAAGCTTTTGATATAGTTGCCCGACACGTTTATCAGCATTTCCATCGACTCCGACAGGGCAAGCGCATCTATGGTTTCGAGATAGTTGGAAGAAATATTCAAATTTTTCAAATATTTCAGATGGCGAACCGGCATGATGTTCCTGATGGCATTGTACGATAAGTTTAACTCTTCCAGATTGGGAAAATACTCAATATCCCGAATATCTTCCAAGCCATAACCTTCGAGATTGAGGGTTATTACCGTTTCGGCAGTTTCGTTTGTGATCGCTTCCGTTTCCGATAAACCCAGCGCTTCGCGGAAAGCCGTTTCAAATTCTTCCGAATAGAACGTTAACTCCTGCGATTTTGCATTACAAAATAATGCAATGCAAATAATTATCAATAAATATCTTTTCATATCATTATTCTTTTTTACCACCAATCGGGTGATTGAATTGTTAATTTATCTGCCATGTATATGGCTTTAGAAACTTCCGACTTGAACTTGATAATAGTTATATCCGTCATTTGGCCGCCGTTAATAACTCCGTCTCCTTCATGCTTGTGTCCAATAAAATCGGAATGTACAGGCACCCATGTAATACGTCCGTTTTTCCAGAGAATTTGAATTTGCGAACAATAGACAAGACCTTGAAACGTATCCCCTTTTCTCCGGTATTCGGCAAAATCACCGTCTGCGGTATTGGGATAAAATGCGTATTCCCTGGTTACCTGATTTCCCGTACCACTAGAGTTCGAATTACCGATGAATTTAACGCTCTTGATTGCTCCTGCAATATCTTTGCCCTTAAATTGACCACTTTTACCGGATACTTCTATTTGAATATGATGACCGTTGTTTCTTCCAATAAGGTTCGCATCAAGTTCATTAAATAAATATTTTTTAATCTCATTAATTCTGTCCACATAAGCGCTACCCACCGTAAAAAGAGGTTCGAAAACAGCTTTTATCGGAGCCGGCGCATCTTTCGAAACGGTTTTTATGATGGTGAAAAAATCCTCAGGTTCAAAACTGCCGTCTTCCATGCCTGGAAGTTTTCTCAAAATAAATTCTTTGAGTTCAGTGTACGAGGGGGGAATACGAATGGCGTCAATAATAACTTTCCCGTCTAAAAACTTGCTGATCGTTTCCAGCGTTTTGCCATATTTTGCCAAATCGCCCAGGAACTGTGTAATTTCCGAATCCTTTTGGAAATAATCCGTTGCGTTGGTCAAAATTCCCCGCGTCATTTGCAAGCCCTCGCTGTAATTTTCCAAACTGCCTAAAATATTGCCCAACTCCGAATTGACATTTATCTTCGTCAGTTCCGAGTGAGCAGATGAAAGAAATTCGTGTACCGATCCGGCCCGTTTTAAGGTTGACGCCACATCTTTAAGCGCGGCTTCCAGCGCTTCCGGATATGCAGCCAGATAAAGCGCTCCGACGTCTGTATTGGATATGCCGTAAGGATTGGTATAATCTTTTGTCGGCTGTATTAATTTGGGCGGCAGGGCTACATCGTTCATTTTCCTCATCGAATACAGGGCAACATTGATATTCTGAGAATTTGCGGTAAACATGGAAGACGGAACATTGGAAAAAGTGATGGTCTGCTCGCCGCTGAAATTGCCGTTAAGCCAGTCCGACTTGGGTGGCAGTTCCACGTAAACCTTAAGACTGTTCGACGAGTAATAAGCTCTAAGCTCATCTACGTTTATTCCTATTTTAATCGCTACCCAACCCTTCCATTCCTGACCGGTGATGTTTTTAACCGTAACAGTCATTTTGCCAGACCAGTAGCTAAAATCAACATATCCGTCGTCATTTTTCGGCACACCCTGTATTTCCGAAGCCATTTCGAGTTCGGGACTGTAATCGTCTTCGCTTTCGCCGACTTTTAATGCTTCAAAATAGGCGGTAACACTCGGATTTTGATCGTCAATACGGTATATTTGATTCAGCCTTGGAGTTATGGTATATCCTTCCTTTCTGGCGCTTACAGTTCCTTTGGTATAATAGGGAACTTGAAAATTGTACTGTCCGGTTTTGGATGTTGCGTTTTGGTTTGTTTCCTTTGTAGTCCATAGCGATCCTTTCGGATCATCGTCCCGGAAAATATCTGTTATCATCTTGTTGTAGATATCCGCGTTTTCTATTAAGGCGCCATTGCCGTCCTGAACATATACCGTCAGCAGTCCCGTTAATTTTGTCAAACTGGGAACGGTCAGGCTTATCTTATTGGACGTATAGATTATGTTGTCCGATGCATCGTACGCCTTTACCTGATAGTGATGCAGTCCTTTCGACGAGCTGATTTCCTTTTCGAAAGAGACAGGGTGCGATTCATGTTTGTATATGCCTTTTTCGCTGCCATTGTCAAAAACTTTATAATACGCTATATACGGCATCGAGTTCCATTGAAGCAGGGATCCGTATTTGTCTGTCAGGGAAACCTGAAGCTCGATATTGTCTTTATAGTACAGCGGCTTTTTAAATGCAGCCGTTTCTATCGCGCTCCACATCCCTGCCGAGTTCATGATCTGTATGCCGAGCGTGTGATTGCCGAAAGAAATCGTATCGGCGTCCATAAAGGTAGTGAATACATTGGAGTAATTCAGGTCGGTTACGGGAACGCTTACCGACTGCGACTTGTTGCCGTCCACCCAGTATTTGGCGTGCGTTACCTCATAGCTGCCCTCTTCCGCCCTTTTCCCCTTCAAGAAAAAATCGGTAGAGACGGAAGCGTATTCCGTTACATTGCTGACCGGACGGAAATGGATACGGTGCATGCCTTCGTCCAGTCCGCCCGCATCTATCGAGGAAGAGATGGAAACCTCGTCGGCATAGACATCCGAACTGATGGTTTTACTGCCGGAATAGTCGTCGTCGAACCAGTATTCCAGCTTTTTCTCCGACCCTGCAACCGATTTCATAACGTATGAAGTATGTACGGCGCCGTCGGCAAAACGCAGATGGAAGCGGTTCAGGCCAAAGGGCATGGCGCGTACATCCAGCCTGCCGGTTTCGGCAGCCCCGCCGACTTCTGCCGGTGAAACGGGCGTGCGCGATTCAAAATCGTCGTTGTACCAGTATTCCAGCTTATCCGTAGCCCCGACCTCCGTTTTCATAACGTATGAACCGGATACCGCGCCGCCGGCAAAACGCAGGTTCAAGCGGTTCAGTCCGGCTGGCATATCGAGCATGTCCAAATCGTCGGCCACGGTAATATCGTTGCCTGCCGGCGAGGGGATGACCTGTCGCGATTCGAAATCGTCATTGTACCAGTATTCCAGTTTTGCATCCGTTCCCGACAGGCTTTTGAAGAAAACGCCCGAAGTTATGCCGCTATAGCTCCCGTCGGTATTTTTTACCCGCAAATGCCAGTAATGCAATCCGTCCGGCAGGTGAGCGGCGTCCAGTTCGGTAATGCCGGCATCGCTGCCGCCGATGCTTCGCGCGACACGTCCGGCAAAGTTATCGTCGAACCAGTATTCGTACTGCGACAGTTGGCCGTGAGCGATGCCGAAGCATAACAGCAACCCCAAAGCCAGATAATATCTTTTTTGTTTCATACGTTTCATCCTGTTCATCCTTTTTATTATTGTGTTTTTATCCGAACCTGTATTTTCAATTTACCGTCATCACCGGTCTGTTCGGCAATTTGTTTGCTTACGATACGCGAAACAGGCGGTAGTGCGGAATCCTTAAATCCGGTAATACCTCCATAAATGCCAATATCCGTACCGTCGGTAGCAGCGTTTTTACCCTGATTGCCTTTCAGCTGATAGTTGGAGGTCGGGCTGACGCCGTTATTGGGACCTTCCAGTACATCCGCCCAGTCGGTAACGACTACGCAATGGTCGCCTGCCGAACTTGTAGCCATGTTATGGCTTGTACTGAAACTGGATACATGACCGTTCAGGAAAATATTGTCTTTTACCTGTGCGTTTGAAGCTCCTCCGCCATTCGTAATTACGTTGTGGTTGATCGCGCCGCCATTGATATTGTTTACGGAATGTAAAATATTATTGGTGAAATTAATCGTACTGTTACCGCCATTTGACCCGCTTCTAATATAATTCTGGTTGATCACAATGCCCCGGCAATTGCTGTTTTGCACCTGAATGCTGTTTACATTGCAATAACGCAGCAAAAAGTTATTTACCGCGTTTTCGCCTGTCCCGATATATACATGTCCGCTTAAATATACCCCCATCAGGGCGCTGCTGTTGGCGCCGCCTTCAAAGAAAAGATTGCCGCCTATCATTGTGGAGCCGTCGGCGTTGTCGTTATCCGGTCGGTGTCCGATACCGATAATGGCGAGTTTTTT
>JAISFI010000010.1 GCA_031263685.1 Dysgonamonadaceae bacterium
CGGCGAAAATCCAACCATGGTGCAGGTCGGTTCCGGCAACGAGGGAAATATAACCTTCTCCAACTGCGCCTTTTGGGGGCCTTGCAACCAGAATGCCATTATCGATGGACGGGGAACGATCACTTTTGCCGACTGTATTTTCATGCATTGGGATCGAAACCGCGAAGGACGCTATTCCATCCGGACAACCGGAGGCTCTGTGATTATTCGCGGATGTAATTTCATGACTGACAGTCCGCAGGTATTCATTGGCGAAAACGTGTCGCGGGCAATTGTCACCGGTAATATGGTCAAGGGTAAAATCAGGATTGATAACCGGTCGGCGAATGTCATTATAGAAAATAATCTGGGCAGCGAATAAAGAGAAAGAATGAAAATGCAGTATTAAAATTTAAAAAATAGATTTGTTATTATGAAAAGAATTTTACAGTTTGGATTGTTTCTTGCGATTGTCTTTACTTCCTGTAAGACATCACCGGAACGGACAGAAAAAACGCTCAGGGAGTATAATTTTGTGGCTGGAACTCAGACCATAGGTGCAGGCAGTCAATACAAATTTACGGAAAAACCGGTTTTGATAGAAACGGCAGAGCGCATCCTTGCAATGGGTTCCAATATTCTGAAAATCTCTCTGAATCCGGTTTTGCAGGATACGGAAACCCCTGAAAGTTTCAGGCAGGCCTCGCCGTTAACGCTTGCTTCACAGGAGGCCACCATAAAGGCTTTACTGGATATGGATTTCACCTATAATTTGCTTTGGGTAACCACTCCCCAGGTAGACTGGACGGATGGCATGTCTGAAAAAGAATTGGATATGGAATATCAGTCTATCCGGGAACTGGTCGAATATTTCCGAACTCACTTCCGGGGAAGCGGGAAAAAGTTTTATGTCGGTCATTGGGAAGGCGACTGGTTACTGCTGGGAAATTTCAGCTGGACGCAGGAGCGTATTGATCCGGAAAGGATTCAGGGGATGATTGACTGGTATAACATCCGTCAGAAAGCGGTTGATGATGCTGTGAATGCGGCGGTTTCCGATGTAGAAGTTTTCCATTATCTGGAACTGAACCGTGTGATACCGGCCATGAGAAATGGGGCTGACCGGATCGTAAATAAAGTGTTGCCTTATGTGGATGTGGATTATGTATCTTATTCTTCGTGGGAATCGACCATTGAAGACCTTTCGGAAAAGGGATATGATTATCAGGAACTTAAGAATACTCTGTTTAGCGCGCTTGATCAGATAGAAAAAAACATGAAAGTGAAAGATCGTGTAAAAGGGAAGCGTGTGTTTATCGGTGAATACGGTTTTCCGGAGTCCGATGGTTTTTATCCTGAAAAGCAGGCATACTGTTCATTAAATGTGATGAAAGCCGGGATAGAGTGGGGATGTCCTTTTATCCTTTACTGGGAAATATACGACAACGAAGGTCGCGGTTTCTGGATGATTGATAAAGATAATGCAGAACGGCCGGTGTATAAGGTTCATCAGGCATTTTGTGAGGAAATGAAAGCGTATGTACGGTCGTCTGTTGAATCGAAACGGCATGTTCCGGATGTTGTGGAATTTCGGAACCGGGCGATCCGGGTTATTTCCGAGTTGCAAAATAACCTGATCGCCCGGTAGAGACAGGGCATGCCCTGTCTCTACATGCCGCATCGCACATGATTATTTATTTTTTGTAACTTGTTATATGCAAAACAACAACTATTGTCAAATATTAATGTACTTATTACTTATGAAAACAAAAGCTTTATTACTGTTATTATTTTCAGCGCTCTTCATTCCGGGCGCAAACGGCAAAATCAGATTGCCGGCTGTCATAGGCGACCACATGGTGCTGCAGCAAAAGACTAAAACGAATCTATGGGGATGGGCGGACGCCGGAAAAGATGTCTCCGTACGTTGTTCATGGAACGGTATGACGTATAAGACAAAAGCCGGTAACGACGGGAAATGGATACTGGAACTGAATACTCCCTCTGCCGGAGGACCTTATGATATCGTTATTTCCGATGGAAAAGAGATAAAAATCAACAATGTAATGGTGGGAGAAGTCTGGTTATGTTCCGGCCAGTCAAATATGGATCTGCCGGTATCGGGGTTTGGCAACGGGGAATATGTAGAGTATGCGCAGGAGTTTATTAACCGGGCATGCTCTTCGCGTTCGTTACGCATGATACAGCTCGAAAGAAAATTCAGCATCACTCCGTTGGACGACTGCAAAGCCGAATGGATGACAAACAATCCGGAATCGGTCGGCGAGATGAGTGCGACCGCTTATTTTTTTGCTGATTACGTTCAAAAAATGCTTGACGTTCCGGTAGGAATAATCGTAACAAGCTGGGGTGGCTCCGCCATAGAAGCATGGATGGATAAACCGACGTTAAATAAAACATTTCCCGATACGGATTTTTCTATTCTGGAAAATGAAAGTGAATATAAAAAGATACCGGTACTGCATCCTACATTATTATTCAATGCAATGATTATGCCGCTGAAAAATTATGCTGTAAAAGGGGTTATATGGTATCAGGGCGAATCAAACATCGGTAATTACCGGAAATATCCGGCGCTGCAGAAAGCGATGGTCGGATTATGGCGCAACCTGTTTAACAATCCCGATATGCCTTATTATTTCACCCAGATAGCGCCCTACTGTTACAGCGGCGTTGACAATCGCGAATCGGCATTCCTGCAGGAGGCGCAATTCAAGAGCATGAATGAAATCGAAAACTCCGGCATGATTGTTACCATCGATGTTGGTGACGAAACAAGTATTCATCCGCAAAAAAAGCGCGAAGTAGGAGAACGCCTTGCCTATTGGGCGCTCGGTAAAACATACGGCCTGCCTGTAAAATATAAAAGTCCGTGTTACAAATCCATGGAAGTGGAAGACGGAAAAATCATTGTTTACTTCGATGAGTGTGACAAAGGACTGCATAACGGGCCGGGAAGAACCGCGCCGATTATCGGATTTGAAATAGCCGGGGATAATAAAGTATTTCATCCTGCCGAAGCAAAAATTCTCAATAGCAAAGGCGCCCGCGCCATAGAAGTCAGCAATCCCGACATAAAAAAACCCGTAGCCGTTCGTTACTGCTTCAAAAACTACCAGCCGGGATATCTCTATAATAATTACGGATTACCTTTAGCCCCGTTCCGCACGGATGACTGGGACAAATAGATTGTATGATATAAACAGTGATTAATAGACGCGTTATGAATAGATTATTATTGATTATGATGTGTTTTACCGGGATGACTTTGTTTGCTGCGAATCCCGAAAACAAGGGCGCTAAAGCCCAAAAGGTTATAAAGAAAGACACCATTTACGTGATCGGCCATTCCCATCAGGATATGAACTGGCTGTGGAAAACGGACGAAACGCTGAAAATGAGTCAGGATAACCTCCGTCAGGCGGTTACCTTTATGGACGAATTTCCCGATTATGTGATGCTGCAAAGCCAGGCTGCCGTTTACCATTTTGTGGAGCTGACCGATCCGAAGGTTTTTAACCTGGTCAAAAAGTATGTGGTAGAGGGGCGTTTCGAGCCGGTCGGCGGCATGTGGACGGAGGGGGATACGAACCTTTCGTCGGGCGAAGCGCTATGCCGCTCGTTCCTGCTGGTCCAGCGCTATTTCGGGCAGCATTTCGGGCGGACGGCGCGCGTGGGCTGGCTTCCCGACAATTTCGGCCACATCGCCCAGTTGCCGCAACTGCTCAAGCTGGCGGGCATGAATTATTTTTATCACGTGCGTTGCAAGCCTAGTCACGGGTCTTACTGGTGGATTGGTCCCGATTCGACGCGAATCCTGTGTTATGCGAATGGAAGTTACAACGGAACAGTGCACGACAACATGAAAGATGGATTTGCCGCTTCCGCTCCCGGCAAACATCTTCTCTTTCAGGCTGTCGGGGAGGGTGACCACGGCGGCGGTCCTTCGCGGGCGGACATTCACAAAGTGCACGAATTGGACGAGGCGAAAGGGCAGCCTGCCTTCCAATTCGCGACGGCGGAACATTTTTTCAAACGGATGGAACAGCAGATGGACGGCCGCCCTACACATCGCGGCGAGATGCAGTTCATCTGTGAAGGCTGCTATACCACCGTTCACGATACGAAGGAAGGCAACCGCAACTCCGAAAATGCCCTCTACGCCGCCGAGATGCTCAACAGCCTCCGCTGGCTGCACGGTGAGAAGTACCCTGCCAGCGACTTCCGCGACCTGTGGCAGACGCTTACCTTCAACGAATTTCACGACATCCTGCCGGGATCGGCCATTTACGAAGCCAATAAGGAAGCCCACGCCCGCTACATGGACGTTCAGTGGAAGACCGAAGCCTTGCGCAAGAAAGCGTTCCTGAACCTGGCCGATGAGATAAAATATCAGCCGGATTACGGCCAGCCGGTTGTGGCATTCAACTACCAGCCCTTTTCGCAGAAGAAGAAGATTGTCGAAGCCCTGGTCTATTCCTACGAACGTCCCGTCAGCGTTGAGGAAAACCACTGGGCCAACTTCTATGCCGCGGAAAACATCCGCCCGGTGGACAAAGGGCAGGGGATGGTAGCAACCGCGCTTGTCCGCGACGGCAAGGGGAAAATCTATCCGGCGCAAATCGTCTGGTCGAAAAAGACGCCCCCGCTGTGGGAAACGAAGATACGCTTCGTTGTGGACGACCTGCCTGCGGGCGGTTACCGGGTCTTTTATGCGGACGTCAGCAAAACGGGTGAATATAATGAGGCGATACCGTTTAACAACGACACGTTCGAGACGGATTACTACAAAGTCAAATTCGATATGCAGACCGGCGGAATTGTCAGCCTGTATGACAGGCGTACCGGCAGGGAGCATGTCCGCACGGGCGAAGAACTGAACAAACTGAAGATTTACCTCGAAGACAGGGGCGGCGAAATGAAATCCTGGTGGCTCAACAAGATTCAAAAGGAGGAATTTGTGACCGATGTGCAGAGCGTCCGCGTCATCGAAAACGGCCCCGTTCGCGCCTGCGTCGAGACGGTCAAGACGTGGGGCCGTTCGCGCTTCATTATCCGGACATATATCTACCGCTCGCATCCGCGTATCGAATACGATATGGAAGCGCACTGGCTTGAAACCGGCAGCGAATCAATTGACGGGCCGATGCTCCGCGCCATCTTTCCCTTCTCCCTGCAGAATCCGCAGTTTATGTGCCACACGCCCTTTTATGCAGCTGACAGGACTCAAACACATTCACTCGGTGAACATCGGGGCAGTCCCGAACATGGCCGTGAACAGAACGACGGCCAGGAAGTGCCCGCCCAGAAATGGGTCGACCTGAGCGACGGAACGGCGGGAATCGCCCTGCTGAACACCTCAAAATACGGCCATTCCTACAAAGACGGCGACCTCCGCCTCACGCTGATGCGCTCCGCCGGCGATCCGGACATTTACCCCAATATCGGCAAATTCAAAATCCGGTACGCACTCTATCCGCACGCAGGCGGTCTGTCGAGCGAAATCTGGGCCGAGGGCGAGGACTTCAACATCCCCGTCCATGCCGCCGAGCCGCTCTCCCTGTCGCTTGGCAGACGTAGCGCGACACGCCCCGAAGAAGCCTCGTTCTTTTCCATCTCCCCCGGTAACGTGGCGCTTTCTGGCATGAAACAGTCGGAGGATGGCGACGAACTGATCATCCGGTTGTTCGAGACGGAAGGCAAGTCAACCACCGCGACCGTTAATCTCCCGATTCCCGGCAACGGCGCCGTCCGCCGGCTCGACCTGACGGAACATCCGCTTGCCGGCGCCGCTAAACCCGAATGGCAGAACGGACAGTTGACGGTCACGCTCAAACCGCATGAAATAGTAACTGTCGGTATTCGGGTGAAATGAATTATGAATTAATAAAAAAGAAATCTATGTTTAATTTTTGTCTCTATCAATTCATCGCTCAAAAAGTCTGTGCCTTTCCGATAAAAACACTGTGCGTTTTGTATAAAAACACAGTATGTTTTACCTAAAAACACAGTATGTTTTATACAAAAAGACAGTATTTTTTTACTGGAAAGGCTGTTCATTTTTATTGATGCTGAATTTCAGCATTTTGAGTTGTTAATTTTGTTTTTAAACGTTTTTGAATATTTAACATTATGAAATACAATACCGTACTCAGGGCGAATCCGCAAAACCGGAACGCCGCCCGGAAAAATTATGCCATCCCGGTATATACCGGTGAAATAGATCTGAAACATATTGCTGCGGAGATTGCCGCTCTGTCGTCGCTCAGTTCGGGCGATGTGTATAATGTGCTGATCAATTTCACGGAAGCCTTGCCAAAATACCTGAAAGACGGCTACAAACTCCGTCTTGGGGATTTCGGCATCTTCAAGGTATCTTTCAGCAGCGAAGGCGTGGACGACGCGAAACAAATCGTGCCGGCACGTATCCGTAGCCGCAGGGTATTATATACCCCCGGAAAGGACATTAAGACTTCTCTGGAAGGAATGCACTTTGAACTGGAATCACCTCAGTGAACTGTATGGGAATCCTGCCCCCATCCCTGACCGTCGGTTCAGGGCTGGGGGATAGGGCATCCCTTTCCGCAAGGCGCTATCCTGCTGATATTCACAGTTAGATCAGTATAGTAATGTGCCGTAAAAAGTTTTCATAACTATGTTGTACCAAGATATGTCATATTGCGTTCGGATTGGGATATCAACGATTCGAATCCGGATGTGGTAGCTGCATAGGTTGCAGAACGTGTTAAAGTCCGTAAAAATATTCATAAAGTAGTTTGTATACTTCTTTTTTTAATACAGACAAATGCCGCACAATGGTACCCCAAACGATTCCGTTGTCGATTGCATCATATCCATGTATCACTCCGTTCCGAAAGAAGTAACTTAATCGGATACAATTCAATTTGTTGCACATGTCATTGCAAAAAATGTTTATTAAACGTGATGAAGACCGGAATGGAGTGGGGATGTCCTTTTATCCTTTATATTTGCAGGCTGTTTGGTAATCTTTCATTACGGTTATAACTTCCCTTCGCAAACGGTAGGGGGGGAATCCGACTCGCGCTCGGAAAGGATACGGAAAAATTTGTCATTTGACATTCGACATCGCGCGCAGACTTTCATACAAACATATACAAATTGTAATCGATTGTTTTGAAAAGGCAAAATGGGCGCACATGAGTTTTTATAAGTATTATTTATGATTAGTTGTTATTTTTTATATTGCATGGCAGAAAAAAAACTTTTTAATTTGCACACATATTCAAATGGAAGTGTTGTTTTATTCGAAACAGTTAATCGGTTTGGCGAAGAATATCATAACAGAAATTGATTATAAACTTAATAAATAACGCTATGGAAGGGATAATAGAAATACTTTATCCATTTATAAATTATTTTTGTTTTGAGAAATTAACCTGAAAAGGTTTTATTTATATATTGTATAAATACGTAGTTAATCGGTTTGGCGATTTATAATAGTACAACCATTTTATTAAATGACATTTTTATGGAAAGTCGGTTAGGAAAAATCATTCACACAAAACATTTCAATCGAGTTGTTTTGCTATTAAGTGTTTTCTTATATTTACAATTTTTGTTTGCACAAAATTTGGTGATAAGAGGAGCAGTGACGGATGTTGTCGGTAAGCCTGAATCGCCGGGCAGGGCAGGCAAGCCGCAGTTTGCCGAAGGGCCGGTCACGCTTTTCGACATGGGGTACCTGAACCGGCTGGACGTGAACCGGCCGGAAGATGCGCGGACAGTCTGGGAGCATGTTCATGCTGCCGCTACACTGCAGGGCATCGTCAACCGCGAAAAGCCCCGGCTGTACCTGTTTTATGTGGAAAGCGGGGGCGTAAATATCGACCGTTACTGGTGGGACAAATACCGCCAGCCGGGGAAGTGGCTCGG
>JAISFI010000031.1 GCA_031263685.1 Dysgonamonadaceae bacterium
TGCAATATTCAGCACATTTCTATTGCAACTTACAGATTTTCTTGCGGATTTTTCGCGATAGAATATCGTACCCATCTATTTGTTCCCATTATTTCTAATTTATTATCATCAACCATTCGCTTCAAAATCCAACGGACTGTGTTCTTGTTTACATCTTGCCCTATCCTGTTGTGAATTTCGCTAAAAGAACTATTGGGATATGATATAATATCTTTATATATAGATTCCTCCAACTTATAATCCTGCACTTTCTTTTTGGGGATTTCAGTCGCAAATTTAGTTTGCTGCGTAAATTTTTCATTTACATTATATTGACTGCCTTTCCCTTCTCCTGTTTTTTCGACCAAGCCATATTCGATTAAATTGCCAAGCCAATATCTTAAACTAACTTCTTCATTCTGATTCAGTATTTTAGAAAGCTCTGTTGCGTGATAAGGTCGTTGCATCAACAATCCCAGCGTAATTATTTCTTTCTGTTTCAATGGAAATTCATTCTTTGCTTTATTCATAAGCCGGATAATATCCCTGTTTACAAAATCCTTTTCAATAGTAACAGTAACACTGTCGTCATCTTCATAAACAGCAGGTAACGATTTTCCTATTTCCAACAATCTGGCGTAAACCGTATCATATCCGCTTCCTTCACTTTCCATTAAGACCAAATCAAAGAAGACTTTACATAAATTTTCATTTCTTCTGATTGATTTGGATAGAATATTTTTAGGAGTTACGCCATAAGGCAAAGTACCGGGATTATGAATTTCCAGCCGGTCTGTATGGATATTAATGAAAATATCACCGCGAGCTGTATATGTTCTGTGAACCAATGCGTTGGTACATAACTCTCTAATCACTTCTTCGGGATAGAAAGGAATATTTTTTCTATATGCGCCATCGGGAATCTCAATACTTTCCTGCCAATCGGGGACTTCTTTGATTATTTTGTCCAACATTTCTTTGGGATTCAGATAGAAATCATCTATCATCATTTTCCAAACTTTTTCTTCCCTTTCGTTGTAGCGAATTACCTGAATAATTGGGGCAAATCGCAAAGAAGAACGGTCGCGCCTTTGTCCAATCCATAAAACGCCCAAATTTGTCAGAAATCCATCTCGTTGAAAACCATAATAATCAAGTAACTCCTCATCCGTTTTGTTCTTAACAAAAGCGCTTACACGTTTTGAAGTTCTGACATCGTATAAAAAATCCGCTTTCTTCTTTTCATCGACTTGAGATTTTTCTATCCTCATCGTAGTCAGTTCCTCCCAAACAAAAGCGTTTTTTTCTGCTGCAACCCGCGCAATATCTTCCGGCATTACCGGCTTACAAACATCGGCAACTCGGACATAATACCGTCCATCCGTGGTAGATGCAAGCGAGTTTACATTTCTGGCTATATTAATACGAATGTATTCCGCTTTGTTACTCGCGGTTTCAAGTATTACGGTTATGGAAACATTAACCGTTCTCTCTGATATTTTCTTATGGATAGTTTCCAGGATAGTTTTATCTTCAATCTTTTGATTTGCAGGAGGCAAATCATCGTCGTCTTCAACTCCGATTAAGATATTGCCTCCATGAGAACTTGCAAATGAAATACAATCCTTTGCCAACTCATCCCAATCGGTATTTTTCCCTTTCAGAAAACGCAACGACTTTTTATCCAATAATTTACCTTCTTCCATAAAATTCTATTTTTCAAGCACAAAAGTAATCAAAATTTGTTACAAGCCCAAAGAAAAACGACAACCTACCCTTTAATTTTGTCCGAAATTTACGGCAAATTTCGGACATCTGGGTTAATCCAACAAACTACCCAATTCTTTTCTAAATTACCACATTCTCTCCCGCATGTATGCTACAAAAATACCCTCATCATGGTATTTCGCACCCGTACATTTCCCTTTACCTTTGCTTTCGTAATAATGAATCAATAAAATGAACAAAAAAGAGTATCCCGTTCCCTAATGGCAGTAAAAATGAATATAAATATAATAAGGATGGAAGGGATACTCTGATCTAAATCTCTTTAGACATGGCAAAAGTATTTCACTTCATGCAAAGCAGCAAGATCTTGCTGTCTTTTCTTGCACTGTTTGCGCTGTGGAGCGTAAACTTTTCGGTTTCGGCTCAGGGAAGCATCCCTGTACAGGGCAAAGTAATTGATCTGCGCACGGGCGAACCAATCGTTGGCGCCAACATCCTGGTCAAAGGTCTCAACACAGGCACGGTTAGCAATATTGACGGAGCATTTCGTCTGAATGTTTCTGCCCTGCCGGTTACGCTCACAATCCGTTATACAGGATACAGGCCGGAAGAAATCGAGATTTACGAAAAGCCGTCCGAAACGCTCGTCATTCCTCTCGTAGAAAACCTGTTAAACGAAGTGGTGGTGATTGGTTACGGCACGCAGAAAAAATCAGACCTGACCGGCGCTTTGTCGAGCATAACAGAGGCGCAAATCAAAGAACACCCCGTGCCGAATATCATTCAGGTATTGCAGGGGAAAGTATCCGGAGTAGATATTACCTCCAACTTGCGTCCGGGCGGAATAGGCGATGTTCGTATCCGGGGCACGCGCTCCATTACAGCGTCTAATGCACCGCTCTACGTGGTGGACGGTATTCCCCTGTCGCCCGACGAAGCGGCGGTAATCAATCCCAACGATATTGCTTCCACGGAGATATTGAAAGATGCTTCGGCTACCGCCATCTACGGTTCAAAGGGTGCAAACGGAGTCATCCTCATCACCTTGCAGGAAGGAAAGAAAGGGAAAGTTTCCATTCATTATGACGCCAGTGTTTCTTTCAGCAAGATACATTCCACAACCGACTGGATGAGTTCGGGAGAGTTACTGGACTGGCAGCGTCTGTCGCACATTACCGGCGGAACTTATACCGGCGCTTACGGTACGGCTCCCGATCCGGATTTCGATGTCCAAATGTTTAGCGGAGGCGAACAATACGGCATCAACAATATCAAGACAGCTTATTCGTGGAATGGCGACGGAACGGTACAGTTACGGCCGGCAACTCCCGAAGAAATCGCTCAAGGCTATGCCGCACAAGTTCCCGTCTACAACTCCGACCGCTTGTTTGACCAGCATTGGACGGATTTGGTTTCCCGCACCGGAGTGACACAGAACCACCAACTGTCGCTTTCGGCAGGATCGGAAACTTCTCGACTGTATTTCTCTCTGGGATACCTCGATCAGAAGGGAGCCTTGATTGATCAGGATTACAAGCGTTACTCCCTGACCCTTAAAGGCGATATAACTCCCAAGAAATGGTTAACCGTCGGTTTGTCCATAAACGCCATTAAGTCCCTGCAAAATTATGGCGTTGTGGAAAATACATCCAACGGCGGCGGAAAAGATTCTTACAGCCAGGCCTTAGCGCTGGCGCCTTATGCATCGGCTTACGACGAATACGGAAATATATTGAACACCAACAAGGTGGGACTTTCCGAGCATAACATTCTGCTGAATATTGAGAACGCCACCAACGAACATTCACAATTTTCGGCGCTCTCCAACGCATTTGCCGAAATACGTTTTACGCCCTGGTTGAAATATCATGTCAAATATGGCACTCAATATACGCAGTTTGAATACGGATCTTTCTATGGCCCGGATTTTACCAATCCGTTTACGGCTATCGGTACGGCTTCATCTACCGGTTACAATAGTCACAGCAAACGTTTGTCATGGACACTGGAAAACCTGTTGCTTTTCGATAAGCGATTCGGCATCCACGCTATCGGTGCAACCCTGTTGCAGGAATCGCAGGAAAATATCATTACCGGAATTAACATGCGGGGATAAGTCGATGAATATTGATATGCGTATGACGCCGTATTTATAGCCGTTTTTTGAACGCAGATGACGCGAATAACGCGGATTTTCACGGATTTATTTATAAAACAAAATCCGAGTTCATCCGCGTTATCCGCGTTCAAATTTGCAGATTAGATTAAACCGGCGCAGTAAAGTACCTCTCTATCCAAAAAAAAACTGCGCCGGTCAGGTTAACAAAGGGTTCAACACGCACGTTATGGGATAATCGTCTGAAAGATTTCTGTCCACGGGCCTTTTACGCCGCGGGTGTTTTCCCAGCGGAGGGCGTAATAGAGGGTTTTGCCGCGGTCGCGTCCTCCGAAAGTAAGGATGGCTGGGGTGCGGGTACAGAAAAGCGAGTGGGTAAGCTCTTCCCAGTCTTCCGGGTGATGGTCGAGTACTGCCCAGGCGACTTCGGCTCCATGAACGCCTGCTGGTTTTGCTTTGCTTTCACTTTTCGCGTCGCGGTAGTGAATTTCGACTACGGCGGGCGAAGGGGTTTTGCTTTCCGTTTCGAGTGTCGTTGTTGGCGACGGCGAGGGCGTTCGCGTCGTGTCATGAACGGGCAAGCCCATGTGCTTGCGGTCTTCGTCGGTAACGAAGTGGCTGTTTTCCAGATACTCTTTCACGTATTCGCGTATCGATTTTTTAAGCGCGTCGCGGGCTTCATTTTTTGCCAGCGTGTCGGCTTTCCCGCGGTTGGGATCCTGCGCTTTTGTCCATGCGGCTTCGTAGGCGGCAGATTGCTGGTCGATGACTCCCCATGTGGCCGGCTTGATTTGCCAGGCGTCGGCATGAGCTTTGGTGTAAGTAAAGAGGTTCTTTTCCCAGGTTAGAAATTTGCCATCATTGGATGGAATGTAATCAAGTGTGCTCATTTTGTTATTGTTTTAAGTTAGAAAAAATATATTGTTAATTTTTAAAGAGTTGCCGAATTGTTTGCGGGGTACCTAAAACAGTTTTTTGGCCACAAAGAACAGTTTTTTGGCCACAAAAAATAGTTTTTTGGCCACAAAGAATAGTTTTTTGGCCACAAAAAATAGTTTTTTGGCCACAAAGAATAGTTTTTTGGCCACAAAGAATAGTTTTTTGGCCACAAAAAATAGTTTTTTGGCCACAAAAAATAGTTTTTTGGCCACCAAAAATAGTTTTTTGGCCACCAAAAATAGTTTTTTGAACTCCTAAAATAGTTTTAGTGTACCCCAAACTGTTTGTGGGAATCTCCCCAAAGTCAGCAAGAACTTTCAACGTATTTATCTGTATTTCTATCACGTTTAAGAGCCGTATGTTGATAAAACTGCGCAAAGATAATTGTTTTATTGTAAAATCAAATAGTTTGACGGCAAAAAGGTAAAAAAAATTTGTGTTTCGCTCATCAGCGATTGCAACAAAGCCATAGAAATCATTCAAGGCGATGACGCGCCCGGAAAATTCGGGACGGATCCGGAATATACCAACCTGCGCCTGTCGGAACTGTATTTCAATCGCGCATGGTTTTATTATCTGATGACTACTTTGCTGGGCGATGTTCCTCTACAATTGAAAAGTACCAGTGTCCTTCCCAAAACGTTTTATTATCCCAAAGCTACTTCCGAAGAGATATACGCCAGAATAATCGCCGACATCCGCTTTGCCTATGAACATCTTCCGGAAACTGCCGACCGTGGACGCTATACGAAATGGGCAGCCGCCCACTTCCTCGCCAAGCTGTACCTGCAACGGGCGCAGGGACAAAACTTTGGACAGTATCGCAACGCCGATGGAAGTATCAACCCGGACGATCCGAACGCTTCGCTCGGTCTGCTCTACAAGGGAGCAGGCATCAACGATCTGGATTC
This sequence comes from Dysgonamonadaceae bacterium, assembly GCA_031263685.1. Taxonomy (GTDB): domain Bacteria; phylum Bacteroidota; class Bacteroidia; order Bacteroidales; family Azobacteroidaceae; genus JAISFI01. The sequence continues at coordinate 5,674 of JAISFI010000031.1, forward strand.
GGCGCAACTATTCGCTACGGAAGTCATAGACCATTTTTCTTCCAAAAACGGAGGGGTGTTCGGAGGACTTGCCGTCGATTACTGGGACTTGTTCCGTATTGGAAAAGGCGACTGGAGCAATGAGGACAATTCCGAGATTATTCTGCCGGCTTCCTATATATCTTCTTCCTCTATGGAAGATAACGGGCGGTATGGTATGCGTACCGACGCTGCATTTACCATCCAGTATTACGATGCAGCATGGAATATCCCTGCCAGAACATGGGCTTACGGAGTGTCGAAGGGTGAACTTTATTTACCGTCCGACTGGGGATACGATGTCTTTACCGACAAAATCAACGATTCGAGGTTTGAAAAAAGTTTCCAAATCGAATACCCAAGCGCCTCTTTCGACAATGCGTCACAAACCGACGGCGAAGGCTTGCCCTACAATAACTCTCAAAACAAATCACTCACATGGACTGCCGGAGAAGCTACCTATTTCAATGCGAATATCCGCGCCGGATACGACCGGGCTTCGTGGGACGGACGCGCTGCCGCAGTTGGCGAACATAAAATCGGTAAAGGTGATTTGGGACTGGTATTTCTCGAAAATACCAAAGAAACGGCTATTGATAAGGAAATCGCTCTGGCACAGCCATACGTCCTTTATCCACGTTGGATAAGAGATGGCAGCAATTACTATTATCGGAAAACAGGAAAAGACCGTTTGGTCGGGAATCTCGGCTTGCTGCAAACATTCGGGGCAACCAATTTCCGTCCTTCCAGCCGGAAATTCATTGATCCCAACCGTACAACCGTCGATAATCACTTCGGTTCGCGTGATGTGGCGATTTTCCGTCTGGCGGAAACTTACCTGATTCGCGCCGAAGCATACGGACGTCAGGGCAATTATACCGCCGCTATCAATGACATCAACGTATTGCGCAAGCGTGCAGCTTACAAAAACGGAGAACAGCGTGCCGAAGTTTTAGCCCGTTTGTATCCCGGTTCCGAAACCTTGTTGACTGCCGAACGCAGTTACCCGTATCGTTCCGCCGAAGATACTTACAACAAAATCAAGGTAGATGCTGCATATTGGGATGGCGTTTCGGAAAAATCCCGTCTCGAAAATTATCCGCCGGAAGCCAATACGGACGAAAAACGCTTCATCCATTTCATCTATAATGAAGTTTCCAGAGAATTTAGTACCGAACAAGTATTGTACGATGGCATTCATCATGCAGGCATACAGTTGGAAAGGGTGCTTCATCACAATCAACTGGCATCGTCCAAGCAGGGGAACTGGCCGGTATCCGACAATCCTGTCAACGGAAACGGTCAGGACGGAAACGGAAAAGGCGTGTTTCGTTCGATACATACTTTCAAACCTTTCCCGCAAACATTTATTGATTTGCTCACGGACGAAAATAATGTTCCCCTCTCGCCGGAAGCAAGGAAAAAATATCAGAATCCGGGATATTAAATACAGATAAAATATGAATATAAACAATCATTTACGCACTTTCGGTGCAATGGCGGGTATCTTTTCGGCAGCTTCCGTATCGGCTCAAGCGGTGGCGGAAGCGCCTTTGAGAAAAGAAAAACCGATGAATGTGCTTTTTCTGGTTTCCGACGACATGCGTACGGAAATCAACAGTTACGGAAGTCCGCTGGCGCAGACGCCCAATCTGGATCAACTGGCGCGGCAAGGCGTCCGTTTTGAACATGCTTATTGCCAATATCCCTTGAGCGGGCCGTCGAGAGCCTCTTTGCTGACCGGCCGCCGGCCTACTACCGGCGACCTCTACAGCAATTCGCTTCGTGAGTTTTTCGGCCTGACTTATCCCGACTGGATCAGTCTGCCGAAATATTTCAAGCAGCATGGCTATGCCTCCCTGCGGAGTGGAAAAATTTTCCACGGCGGACTGGACGATACCGAAGCCTGGACGAAAGGCGGCGAAGAACGCCGGTGGAATAGACCCGTCACCCCAAGCGTTCCCGGCTATCTGACCGACCAGGAATACCTGGATCATCTCGAAGCAGAACACCAGTTTACGCTGGGACGCGCACCAAGCTCCGACCGCTGGGAAGCCATTGAAGGCGAAACCGTAAAGACACTTGGCGATACAAAAGTGGCCGACAGAGCAATCGAATACATCCGTCGAAGCAAAGAAACGGGGCAACCGTTCTTTATCGGTTGTGGATTCTCCAAACCACATTCTCCGCTGGTTGCTCCGAAACGCTTCTTTAATCTCTATGATACGGATAAAATACCGCTTCCACCCGATTTTGCTTCCGTTCCGTCTGTCCCCATCGGATTTCCGGAAGGTTCCATACGTCCGGTAAACGGAGACTTGTTTATGGAACGTCCGGCTTCTCCGGAAGAAGCTCGCGCCATGATTCATGCCTACCTGGCTTGTGTTAGCTATGTAGACTGGAACGTCGGACGGGTGATTGCCGAACTGGATAAGCAGGGACTTCGTGAAAATACGATCATCGTTTTCTGGGCAGATCACGGTTATCAACTCGGCGAAAAAGGCAAATGGTCGAAACACGCTTCGCTTTGGGAACAAGGCGCACATATTCCGTTGATTATTCTCGATCCGCGGGCTAACGGAAACGGAAGGACTTCGCCTCGAACGGTCGAATTACTGGATCTTTACCCTACTTTGGTCGATTTGTGCGGACTTCCTCTTCCCAAGGAACTGGAAGGCGTGAGTTTGAGGCCGCTCCTGGATAATCCATACGAAGAATGGGATCGTCCGGCTTACACTATCTGGAATGAGCACGGCAAAGGGATTACCGGCGTAGTAGTACGCACGGAGCGCTGGCGGTACGCCGAATTTTTTGGAAGGGGAGCAGGTACATTCCTGACCGACCCCATCAATGATCCGTTTGAACTGAGAAACCTTGTCTATGATCCGAAATACAAAGATGTAGCAGACCGCTTACACCGGCTGGCGCTGAATTATGTGGACGGGAAAACGGAACTTCCCGCTCCCGAGAAAAAAGTAAAATAATTTCGTCCCGTCAGAGATAATATATTGGTATAAAATAACGTTTTAACATCTATGAATAAAATTATCACAGCAAGCGCAGTATTGAGTTCGCTTTCGGTTTTTTCGGCATCTGCGCAAAAAGAAAAACCAATGAATGTGCTTTTTCTGGTTTCCGACGACATGCGCGCCGAACTGAATATCTATGGCAGTCCAATGGCGCGGACTCCAAACCTGGATCATCTGGCGCAACAGGGCGTTCGTTTTGAACATGCTTATTGCCAGTATCCGCTAAGCGGACCGTCGCGTTCGTCGTTGCTTACCGGTCATCGGCCTACAACCAGCGGACTTTACAGTAATGCCAACCGTGAATTTTTCGGAGCGACTTATCCCGACTGGATCAGTCTGCCGAAATATTTCAAACAGCATGGCTATGCTTCCCTGCGAAGTGGAAAGATTTTCCACGGCGGGATCGATGATACTGAGGCTTGGACGGAAGGCGGAGAAGCAAGAAGATGGAGCGCTCCGGTCAGTACAAAAGCGCCTGCATCTGTTTCAAAAGAAGATATACTCACCGCATTTGCGCGAAATTCACCAAAGCTTACTCCCGGCCCGGTCGATCCGAATACGCATTCCGACCGGTGGGAGGCTGTCACGGGTAGCGCTGTCGACAGCCTTGGCGATACGAAGGTAGCCAACAGAACCATCGAATACATCCGGCGAAGCAAGGAAACAGGGCAACCTTTCTTTATCGCCTGCGGATTTTCCAAACCTCACTCTCCATTGATAGCTCCTGCGGAATTTTTTGAACAGTATCCGCTTGAGAGTATTCTGCTGCCGCCCGATTTTGCATCCCTTCCGTCTGTTCCCGTCGATTTTCCGGCAGGCGCCATTCGTCGCACGAATGCCGACCTGTTCATTAACCGTTCGGCTTCGCCCGAAGAAGCGCGCGCCATGATTCGCGCTTACTTAGCCTGTGTCAGCTATGTAGACTGGAACATCGGACGGGTGCTTGCCGAACTGGATAAGCAGGGACTTCGTGAAAATACGATCATCGTTTTTTGGGCGGATCATGGTTATCAGCTCGGCGAAAAGGGCAAATGGTCGAAGGCCGGTTCCCTGTGGGAACAAGGCGCGCGCATACCGTTTATCATTCTTGACCCGCGTGCAAAGGGAAATGGAAATGCCTCTCCGCGTGTAGTCGAACTGCTTGACATCTATCCTACACTGGTGGATTTATGCGGATTGCCGAAGTATAAGGAATTGGAAGGTGTAAGTCTCCAGCCGCTGCTGAACAATCCGTATGCCGAATGGAACCGTCCGGCCTATACCGTTTGGAATGAACACAACAAAGGTATTACCGGCGCAGTAGTGCGTACGGAACGATGGCGGTATGCCGAATTTTTCGGCATTGGTGCAGGTGCGTTTCTGACCGATCCCATCAATGATCCGCATGAATTGAGAAATCTTGTCAACGACCCCAAATACAAGGATGTGGTGTCGGAATTGCATAAGCTCGTATCCGGTTATGTGGCCGGGAAGACGGAGCTTCCGGCTTCTGAGTGAAAAGGATTAATCCGGTTTCAGGACTGCGCCCACGTTCTTTTTCCCGTCAATCTTCACGACTATTGGAGAGGCAAAGCGGACATGTCGCAGGAAATCCGTTTCAAAGACTGCCGGCTGCGTATTCAAAAATGCTTCATCAAATATGCCGCCATCTTTCAAAAAAGGATTAATCGTGAAATATCCAACGCCGAAAGACGTCAAATTCTGAAAAAAATGTGTCCCCTGGCTGGGTTCTATCCGGTAATTTTCCAATCCGGATTCCACAATCACCCTCGCATAACAGATATGCGGCCATTTCACGGGAATCCCCAGCCAATGATCGCTGGATCCCCAACGCCCCGGACCGACCAGAATATAATTCTTTTCTTCTTCCATGAAACGGCTGTTAATTTTTTCTACCTCACGGGCTATCAACGGGTTATTGGAGGCATTAAAACCGTTTGTTTTCACGTATACAATATCCTGAATGTCGTTGCAAATACCGTGTCCGAGCGCATGTGTGGAATACAGGAGACAATTATCGGCAGGTATTTTCGTCAAATCCTCTTCCATGACTTCTTTATTATCCACAATGGGACGAACTTGCAGGAGGTAGAAATTGCCGGACTTCTCATCCTCTCTGTTGTCGGAAAGGTTGACGGCAAATTCTATTTCTACCGGACGTCCCATTTCCTCCTGTCCCAGTTTCAAGAGGAAATCCAATATTTCGGACAGCGGGAATACATCGTGCTGTAATATGCCGGAAAAAGAAATGACTTTCCTGCTTTTTCCCGGATAAAAGCCGTCCAGTAAAACCTGGTCATAGTGATCGTAAGTGGAAGAAATATATTTCAGAACACCGTCTGCTTCCGCTTCTTTAACAGGAAGTTTCCAGAGATTGAAAGCGTCGTCCGTGACCGGCTGAACATCTTTCAGGAGATCCAGATTGAGGGCATAAAACTGAGTTTGCGTTTCACGCAATGCAATATCCATATCGCTCATCTGCAAAATATTGTGCGGATGCCGGGGCGAAAAACGCAGGGTTACGCCGCCATCGACAATATATTTTCCCAATCCCAGAGCGATATTGGCGATGCCGTCTTCCGGTTTTTCTTCCCCAATGGGATAGAAATTCAGGGAACGGGCAACGCCGGATATTGTTGGATAAAACCGGTTGCCATTTTTCGTTGCCGATTGATGTGCATTTCCTACAACTTCCTGTAAAACAATCGCCATCTTTTCCTGTTCTATCAAATTCTGCGTGGCCGTCATATAGGCTTTACTGTCTTTGTAGAAGACGGAGGCGTATACTGCCTTGATAGCGTCGCTCAACATCCTTAACATTTGATATTTATCGTCCGAACGGGGAATCATGTACGTTGTATACACTCCCGCAAATGGCTGGTAGTGGGAATCTTCCAGCAAACTGGAAGAACGGATGGCAATCGGCTGCTTTACTGCATCGAAAAATGCGGTAAAATCCTCTACCAAACGGGTAGGAAGCGCTGCTTTCAGAAAATATTTCAACATTTGATCGTCCGGTATATCTTGCAGGGCGATGGCATACAGGTTGTTCGTCTCCATAAATTCATCAAATATGTCGGTGCACAGGACAACGGTTTTGGGGATGCTGATGGAGGCGTTTTTGAAAATAGCGTCTGTTTTAGGGGCATTACGTTTCAACATTTGCCCCATAAATGCCAGTCCCCGCCCCTTTCCGCCTAAGGAATTTTCTCCAATCCGCGCGAAATTGGAATATTCATCGAAACGGTCTTTCAGATACACGGCAACGACACCGGTATTTTTCATTTTCCGGTAATTCACGATAGCATCAAAGATAATGCTGCGTGCTTCGTCCATATCCCTGTAGTCACTGACGTCTATTCCTTTCAGCAGTTCCGCGACCGGAAACATCGCCCTGGAATACAGGAAACGGGAAAAGTGATTGTGCGACAGGTGATAGGTCAACGAATCGTCCGGTATGGTATGAATCATTTTTTGCAGATCTTTCAGGTTCTGGATGCGGGCAACAATTGCTTTGGTTTTCGGATCGATGATTTTGAAGTCGCCAAAACCGAAATTCTCCTGAATATAATACCGCAATTCCTGTGGAAAGGTTTTGGAATTTTTATCGATAAAATCGCATTTCAATTCCTGTGCATATTGCAGGTTGCCAATCTCCGAAGAAGTAAAGATGATGGGTAGGAAGCGGTCATTCGCGCGCACCATTTTTGCGAACTCGTAACCGGCGGTTTTATAAGACTGTCCGCTTTTCGGATAGCTCATATCGCTGACAATTCCCAGCATGTTGTTCTTGAATTTGCAGTAGATTTCTTCTGCTTCTTCGTAAGATCTTGCCAGCAATATCTTGGGTCTTCCTCTCATACGCAGTGTCCGTTGATGTTCATTCAATGCCTCTTTGGAAAAATCCTGCGATTGCCGGAGGACAAATTTGTAGAGGTGCGGCAACGTTGCCGAATAAAATCGGACGGAATCTTCTATCAGCAGAATCGTTTGCACGCCGACGGAAGCAACATCGGCCTCTACATTCATCTTATCTTCAATCAGTTTGATGATAGCGAGCAGTAACTCGGCATTCCCCAGCCAGCTAAAGACATAATCTATTGCCGAGAGGTCTTCCTGCGAAACACGTCTGGAAACTTCTTTGGAAAAAGGCGTCAATACCACCAGCGGGATTGCCGGATACGATTGTTTGATGTGGCGGGCAACGGCAAATATATCCGTATGATCCATGTTCGGCATACAAATCACCAAATCGTAATTTAACTCTTCCAGGGCTTCGAGCGCTTCCGCATCTGTCGTAACCTGCGTGAAACGGGGAGGATAGCGCAGACTGAGGGAGGTGTATTCGTCAAAAATCTGTTCATCGACCCTTCCATCGTCTTCCAGCATGAAAGCATCGTACTTTGTCGCAATCAGCAGGACGTGCAGTACGCGCTTGTTCATCAAATTGGCAAAGGAGGTATCCTTGAAGACGAAATGTTTTACATCGGGAAGTTTAATCATCGCTTATGTTTAATGTTTCTATTGTTTTTAGCGCCTCGGCAACGATAAAGTTGCTTCCACCGATAAATATCAGGTCGTCGGGAGATGCGGAACGGCGGGCGGCGTGTATTGCTTCGTCAACTGTGGGGTATGATTCTCCTTGCAGGCCTGCGGCAGATGCCTGAGTTTTCAGCGCTTCTTCGGAAAGGGCGCGGGGAATTTGCGCTTTTGTAAAATAATATTGCGCTTCGTACGGCAACAGGTTGAGTATCGCCTGTATGTCTTTATCCTGTACGACGCCGAAAACGAGGTGCAGACAACGGCAGTTTTCCTGTCTCAACTGACATACAACCTGCGCTATTCCGGCCTCGTTGTGTCCGGTATCCAAAATGATTTTAGGGGTATGGGAGATGATTTGCCAGCGGCCTTGAAAGCCTGTATCTTCCACCACATGGGCGAATCCCCGGTAAACGGCCGAGGACGGAATGTTAAACTGTGGTTCCAATTTTTCCAGGGCGCAAAGTACGGTATTGGCATTTTTTTGTTGTACCAGTCCGCCCAGAACGCCTTCCAGCGAAGGGTATTTTGGGGTTTGGAAAAGCCATTTCCCGGATGACTGCAATTCGGCGTGTTCAACCATCGGGCGGTCTTCTGCAAAGAAGAGAGGCGCATGGACTTCTTCCGCTTCCCGGACAAAAACCTCGCGAACACGGCCTGTTGCTTCTCCTATCACTGCAGGGATGTTGCTTTTGATGATTCCTGCTTTTTCCATAGCAATCTGTTCCGTCGTATTTCCCAGCAAACTCACATGGTCTAAACTGATATTGGTAATGACGGACAAAACGGGCGAAATAATATTTGTGCTGTCCAGCCGTCCGCCCAGACCGACCTCAATAATGGCGACGTCTACCGCCTCATGCGCAAAATATTCGAAAGCCATACCGGTGGTTATCTCGAAGAAAGACGGACGGGCTTGCTCTATAAAAGAACGGTGCGCCGCTGTAAAAGTGACTACATACGACTCCGGAATCATTGCGCCGTTTATTTTAATACGTTCCCTGAAATCCAGCAAATGCGGCGAGGTGTACAGGCCTGTTTTGTATCCCGCAGCTTGCAGCACGGCCGCCAGGATGTGAGATACGGATCCCTTCCCGTTGGTTCCTGCCACATGTATTGTCCGGTACGAGCGGTGCGGATGTTGCAGACGTGCATCTAATGCCAGCATATTGTCCAGACCGGATTTGTAGGCAGCGCTTCCTACGTGCTGGAAAACGGGGGTTTTGTTGTACAGGTAAGACAGGGTTTCCTGATAATTCACTTGATAAGTTTATATAACATCAACAATGCTGCGTTGGTAGCTCGTTGGATAATTTGTTCACGGCTGAATCCGAAAGAAAATTTTTGACTGATGATTTTGTCTCGGTATGCGACGGCGATATACACCGTGCCTGTCGGTTTTTCGGCAGTTCCACCGTCGGGGCCGGCAATTCCGGAAGTAGCAATGGAGCAATCTGTCCGGAGTGCGGTTTGAACGCCTTGTGCCATTTGTGTGACAACGGTTTCACTGACGGCGCCTTCTTTGTCCAAATCGGCCGGACTTACTTTGAGCAGACTGATTTTCACTTCATTGGAATAGGCAATAATTGCACCGTTGAAGTATTGAGAACTTCCGGGAACAGTGGTCAGCGTATGGGCGATATTTCCTCCTGTACAACTTTCGGCTATTCCTAATGTTAAAGATTTTTGTGTCAGCAATTTGCCTAATACGGATTCGATGGGTTTGTCTTCTTCGGTGAGGATTTTTTCGCCGATGGCTGCCTGTAGTTTGGCTGCCTGTGTTTGCATGGCTTCCGATAAGGCTTGCTCGTTCTCATCCTTTCCGGTCAAACGCAGACGGATAAGTCCAAGGTCGGGCAAATAGGCGAGATGAATATTTCCCGGCAGATCTTTTTCAAACTCATCCAGGTGCATGGCCAATGCCGATTCCGTATATCCTTCTACCCAATAAGTTTTGTGTTGGATATATAAATCCTGTTTGAAGGTTGCTTTAAGTCGCGACAGAATTTCATTTTCCATCAGCCATTTCATTTCCGAGGGGACACCGGGCATGGAAATCAAGACTTTTCCGTCACATTCAAACCAAGTGGCCGGTGCGGTTCCTAACTTGTTTTGAATGACGGTAGATGCGTCCGGAACATAAGCCTGGCCATAAGTCAGCGGATTAATTTCTCTACCGCTTCGTGTGAAGAGTTCTTCCATGTTTTTCAGCACTTCTCCGTCAAAACGAAGGCTGCAATCGAAATATTTGCAGAGTATTTTTTTGGTAATGTCATCTTTCGTAGGGCCAATTCCTCCGGTGACTAATACAATGGACGATCGTAGCAAGGCTCTGTCGAAAGCTTTTTCAATATCTTTTTCATTATCGCCGACCGTGACCATGTTTTTTACTTCAAATCCTATTTTATTCAAAGCCTGCGCCATCCATGCCGAATTGGTATCTATCACCTGACCAATCAGTAACTCATCTCCAATCGTAATAATTTCTACGTTTATCATGCTTATATTTATTTATGTACTATCTCTATCTGTAAAAAACCGGTTCAAAAATACAAAATATTTCCGAACCGGTTTGCTGTTTTTATGAAAAACAAAGTGGCCATTGGGATAAAGTGGCCACTCTTGTTCTTTACTTTATTGATAATTAGACTGTAATGATTCACAAGCTTCTATGACCTCATATACGCCTTTTGCATAGTCCGATCCCTCTCCCATTCTTGAATTGTCAATTTTACCATCGCAAATGGCTTCATCGACGGTGCTCGAACTTTTGCTGTAACAGTCACAAGCAGCTTTTCCGTCTGCTTTGCCTTGCTCATAATCGCTTTCTTCCTGCTGGCAAGAGACAACAAATGTCATACCTCCTAATATAAAGGCAAATAACATTCGGGCAATTCTCTGTAATCTCATGTTGCTATGCTTTTTTTATCAGAAGATATAGGCAACGGTAAGTTTGGCGCTTGAATTATGTAAATTCTTTGGACTAATAGCAACGATCTGCGGATCGGATATAGAAAAACTCTTTAGTCCATAATCATATCCAATGCCAAGTACTATCTTGGTTACTTGAAGATTCAATCCTACACTTATACCGGTATCCAATTTGTCCGAATCTTTCCCAAAAATATCCATTTTAAGACTTTGGTATTTTGTTGATCCACCGACTCCATATCCAAAATAAACGCCGGCAGACGGATATAAACTCAGTAACGAGCCTACCCCTACCCTGTATGTCAACAAAATTGGTAATTGCAGATAAGACGGATTCATAGAATAGTCGTCATTTTTAGCGCCTAAAGTCGAATAATATAATCCCGATTCAACACCAATTCCTACAATCGGAACACTTAAATGCGCCATTAATCCGATGCTGTATCCGGCTTTATAGTTCAAATTAAAATCGCCACCGGAAAATCCGGATGCATTCACCCCGGCTTTTATCCCGAAGTTGAGCTGAGCGCTTGCATTTACAGCTAAAGCTACGAATAGAGCCACAAAAAGAATTTTTCTAAGATTTTTCATATTACATAAAATTTACATCTCTCCTACTCTATTAAAGGCTTTTCGGAATCCACCATTGTTTTTCAGTGCGCAAATATATATATTTTTTTGTAGAATCTAATCTCTTAGCATAATTTTTCTAATCTATTTAGTATCCTCAGCTTGACTGACAGAAGTCTTATTCCCGATTTAGATTTATAAATCTACCTGCCAAGAGAGTTTACTGCTGGCTGTCGGTTAAAGATTTTACCTCGACTTTTTTAATGCTGCAAACTTAAGGCTATCTTGATATCCCGACGTTTCACATTAGGATACTAAAAAATCTTCAAATCTCCTCCCTCAACTAACGCAAAATTAACGCCCACACTAACGCTCCACTCGGATATTTGCACAATATTAAACCTGAATGTCATGATCATAAATCCATCCGACACCACCCGACGCCGTATGGCGTCTAATATAAATACTCCCTTGCAAAACGTAGCTTGGGGTATTTTCCTAAGCCTGCTTTTGTCGCTGAATGTATCCGCCCAGCAAGTAGAATACTTTCAATTTTAATCTTTCAAAACAATAAGAATTATGATGCGAAACTGTTTCATTTACATTAGTATGTACCTTGTCTTATTTTCATGCAATAAGACCATCGACGAAGGTAAATCGCCGGTCGATTATGTAAATCCCTACATGGGAAATATCAGCCATTTGCTGGTACCCGCCTTTCCTACAGTGCATTTGCCCAACAGCATGTTGAGGGTTTATCCGGGGAGGAATGATTTTACTTCGGATATGATATCGGGACTTCCAGTGATCGTAACCAGCCACCGCGGCAGTTCGGCGTTCAATATCAGTCCGAAAAATGAATCCTGGGGAACATTCGCTCCGGTCATTAATTATGTATACGACAACGAAAAAACATCGCCATACCGTTATTCGGTCTATTTGAATGAGGCAAAAATTCATGTCGACTTTGCGCCTTCCCATCAATCGGGGGCGTATAATTTTCAGTTTGAAGAAGGAGAATCGAATCACTTGATCGTCAATACGGGCAATGGCATGTTGAAAGCAAGTGACAGGGGAGTTTCCGGCTATCAGTGGATCGGACGGGGGACGAAGGTTTATCTCTATCTGGAAGCCGAACAGCCGATATCCGGCGCCGGCGCATTGAACAACAATGAGATTGATTTTAACCTGTCGACAGTTGAAGGGAGAAACAAAGCGCTGGTTTTGTGTTTCCGGCAGAAACAGATAAATATAAGGTACGGAGTTTCCTTTATCAGCGAAGAACAGGCGCAAAAAAACCTGCAAAGGGAAATAAATACGTACAGTGTCGACAAGATAGCCAATGCCGGCAGAGAGAAATGGAACGAAGCGCTGGGCAAAATAAGAGTCAAAGGGGGAAGCGAAAACGATAAGGCCGTTTTTTACACCTCGCTTTACAGGACGTACGAACGCATGATAAATATCTCGGAAGATGGCAAGTATTACAGCGCGTTCGACCATCAGGTTCACGACGACGAAGGCAGTCCCTTTTATACCGACGACTGGGTATGGGATACTTACCGGGCGGCGCATCCCTTGCGTTGCCTGATTGCGTCCGGCATGGAATCGGATATGGTCAACTCCTACGTCCGCATGTCCAGGCAGACTCCGGAGGGCTGGATGCCTACTTTCCCGGAAATTACAGGCGACAGTCACCGGATGAACGGAAACCATGCCGTAGCCGTCGTCTGGGACGCATATTGCAAAGGCTTGCGCGGCTACGATCTGGAGGCTGCTTACCATGCATGCAAAGGCGCCCTGACCGAAAAGTCCCTGCTCCCCTGGCAGCGAGTTCCCAATACGGAACTGGATGTGTTTTATCAGGAAAAGGGCTATTATCCTGCCTTGTCTCCCGGAGAGGCGGAGACGGTACCGGAAGTGAATCAGGGTGAAAAACGGCAGTCGGTAGCCGTAACGCTGGGAACTTGCTACGATGACTGGTGCCTGTCTCAGATAGCCAAAGAGCTTGGCAGGACGTCCGACTGCGAATATTTTCTAAACCGTTCATACAATTATCGCAATGTCTATAATCCCGAAACATCCTTTTTTCATCCGAAAGACAGGCACGGGAAGTTTATAGAGCCTTTCGATTACCGTTTTTCGGGCGGACAGGGCGCACGGGATTACTACGATGAGAACAATGCCTGGACTTACCGCTGGGACGTTCCGCACAATCCCGCCGATTTGGTGAATCTGATGGGTTCGCCCGAAAACTTTGTAAAGAACCTCGACCGGACTTTCCGCGAACCGCTGGGTGCGGGTAAATATTCGTTTTATGCTCAGTTGCCCGACCAGACCGGCAATGTCGGTCAGTTTTCGATGGCAAACGAGCCTTCGTTTCATATTCCATATTTGTACAATTACGCCGGTCAGCCTTGGAAGACGCAAAAAAGGATACGGAATTTGCTGAATCAATGGTTCAGAAACGATTTGATGGGTATTCCGGGCGACGAAGACGGGGGCGGCATGTCGGCGTTTGTTGTTTTCTCTGCCATGGGATTTTATCCGGTTACGCCGGGTATGCCTGTTTACAACATAGGAAGTCCGCTGTTTGAGAATATAAGGATAGATTTGGGCAACAATCATATCCTGGAAATAGCGGCAATCAATGCTTCAAAAGATAACAAATATATCCGCTCGGCCAAACTTAACGGCAAGGAATGGAACAAGCCCTGGTTCAGCCACCATGATATAGCAAACGGCGGCAGGCTTGAATTGGTGATGGGTAATACTGCTAATGAGGACTGGGGATCGGGAATGGAAAATGTTCCACCTTCGGCGGGAAACACCGGCGGTGTTTCCCCATGAATAACCTTATGCTATGCCGAGCATGGGGGACTTTTTATGCGCAGGTTATTGTTTAATACAAAAAAAATGACGACATTTGCACGCCATTTAGAAAATTAAAAACAATATTATCATCATAAAATCAAAAGACAATGACAAAAAGCGCTTTGCAAATCGCCCGTGCTGTTTATCAGCCTAAACTTCCCAAAGCCCTGACGGGGGCTGTTGTAGCCAAAGAAGGTGCTACAACTCAATCTATTGCCGATCAGAATGCAATCAAGACTCTGTTCCCGAATACGTATGGGATGCCGGTCATCCAACTGGAGCAAACCAACGAATCTCCGGTGTACGCTCCGATCAATGTGGGCGTGATTCTTTCCGGTGGACAGGCTCCCGGCGGACATAATGTTATTGCCGGCCTCTTTGACGGTATCAAAAAGTTAAATCCCAACTGCCGACTGTATGGCTTTCTTATGGGTCCCGGCGGATTGGTGGAGCACAAATATATTGAATTGACGAACGATGTGATTGATGAATATCGTAATACCGGCGGTTTCGACATCATCGGATCAGGACGTACCAAACTGGAAACAAAAGATCAATTTGACAAAGGTCTCGAAATCCTGAAAAAACTGAATATCTCGGCCTTAGTCATCATCGGTGGCGACGATTCGAATACAAACGCCTGTGTATTGGCCGAATATTACAAGTCAATCCAGGCTGGCGTACAGGTAATCGGTTGTCCGAAAACGATAGACGGTGACTTGAAAAACGAAATGATCGAAACTTCTTTCGGATTCGATACGGCATGTAAGGTATATTCGGAAGTCATCGGAAACATCCAGCGAGACTGTAATTCCGCCCGCAAATACTGGCATTTTATCAAGCTGATGGGACGTTCCGCTTCTCATATCGCACTGGAGTGTGCCTTGCAGACGCAGCCTAATATCTGTATTATTTCGGAAGAAGTAAAGGAAAAGAATCAATCGTTGAACGATCTGATCGACTATATTGCCGGCATCGTTGCCCAACGCGCCGAAAAAGGCTGTAATTTCGGTACGGTACTGATCCCCGAAGGTCTGATCGAATTTATTCCGGCTATGAAAAAACTGATTGCCGAATTGAATGATCTGCTTGCTTCCCATAAAAAGGAGTTTCAGCAAGTGCCGCAATCCGGACAGCGGGAGTATATTATCAATAATATATCGAAAGAAAATGCCGCCATCTATGCCAGTCTTCCGGCAGGAGTCGCCCGCCAGTTGACGTTAGACCGGGATCCGCACGGTAACGTACAAGTATCGCTCATAGAAACGGAAAAACTGCTCGCCGAAATGGTTGGCAACCTATTGAACGAATGGAAAGCAGCCGGAAAATATACCGGGAAATTTGCACCTCAAGTGCATTTCTTCGGATACGAAGGCCGTTGCGCCGCTCCTTCCAACTATGATGCGGACTATTGTTATTCTTTGGGTTACACAGCCGCCTATTTGATTGCTGCCGGTAAAACAGGATACATGTCGTCCATCCGAAACACTACGGCTCCTGCCGAAGCATGGATTGCCGGAGGCGTTCCCGTTACAATGATGATGAATATGGAACGTCGTGAAGGAGAAATGAAACCGGTAATACAAAAGGCATTAGTCGATTTGAACGGCAAACCGTTCAAAACATTTGCTGCTCACCGGAATACTTGGGCGCTCAACACGGAGTATCTCTATCCGGGTCCCATTCAATATTTCGGGCCAACGGAAGTTTGTGATCAGTCCACAAAAACATTGAGTCTGGAACAGCAAAAATAAAAAATAGAAAAAACCGAAGAGTTAAGAGCACTTTCACCCTTAACTCTTCATCTTTCATTTTTCACTTTTCATTTTTCACTTTTGTATGACCGTTACCGACAGATTTCTGAAATACATTACTTTTGATACGCAATCCGACGATACCACGTCCGATGCCATCCCCAGCACACACAAACAACTGCTGTTCGCCCGTGAACTGGAGAAAGAATTGCAGGAAATGCACCTGGAAGATATATCGTTGAATGAACATGCCTATCTAATGGCGATGTTACCGGCCAATACGGATAAAAAAGTTCCGGTTATCGGATTCATCGCACATATAGATACCAGTCCGGATATGAGTGGCGAAAATGTTCAGGCGCGTATCGTGAACAAATATCAGGGTGAGGACATCCTCCTCGACCAACAGGAAAACATCCTCCTCTCTCCTTCGGAATTTCCGGAATTGCTGCATTACGTTGGTCAGGACATCATCGTCACCGACGGAAAAACATTGTTGGGCGCTGACGACAAAGCCGGAATCGCCGAAATCGTAGCTGCCATCCGCTACCTGCAAGAACATCCGGAAATTAAGCATGGAAAAATAAAGATTGCATTTACTCCCGATGAAGAAATAGGACGTGGAGCTTCAGCTTTCGACGTGCAACAATTCGGATGTGACTGGGCTTATACGATGGATGGCGGAGAAATCGGTGAACTGGAATACGAGAATTTCAACGCTGCTGCTGCCAGTATCACTTTTAAGGGAAAAAACGTACATCCCGGAACTGCCAAAAACAAGATGGTCAATGCCATGCATCTAGCCATGCAATACGCCTCCATGCTTCCCGCCCGTGAGCGACCGGAACATACGGAAGGTTACGAAGGTTTCTTCCATTTGACAAAAATGGATGGTACTGTCGAAAATGCTGTATTATCCTATATCGTCCGGGATCATGACCGCTTGTTGTTTGAAAAACGGCTGGAAACGTTGCAGAAAATCACCGACGCGCTTAATGTACAATATCCCAATGCTGTTCAACTGGAAATCAGGCAACAGTATAAGAACATGAAAGAAATTATCTCGTCCAGTATGCACATTGTCGCGCTGGCCTCTCGTGCAATGGAAGCAGCAGGTGTACAACCCGTTATCAAACCCATTCGGGGAGGAACAGACGGTTGTCAGCTTTCTTTCAAAGGACTACCTTGCCCCAACATATTCGCAGGCGGCGTAAATTTTCATGGAAAATACGAATTTGTTCCCATACAGTCCATGGAAAAAGCCGTACAGGTAATTGTTAAAATAGTAGCATTGGCTTGTACTGATTTGTAATTTAATATACATCAATAAATATCAATCAAAATGTTAAAAACACCATTTACAGAGATTCACGAATCTCTTGGCGCTAAAATGCACGAATTTGCCGGATACAATATGCCAATAGAATATTCCGGAATTATTGACGAACATCTTACCGTATGTAATTCGGTAGGAGTTTTTGATGTTTCACACATGGGCGAATTTTGGGTGAAAGGGCCTCAGGCCTTATCTTTTTTACAGAAAATAACCAGCAACGATTTGTCTGTCATTCCGGTAGGAAAAGCTCAATACACATGCTTTCCCAATGATCGGGGAGGTATTGTGGATGATTTGCTGATTTATCATTTCGAGCCGGAAAAATACATGCTGGTCGTCAACGCTTCCAACATCGAAAAAGACTGGGAATGGTGTGTAAAGCATAATACAGAAGGTGTTGTGCTCGAAAACGCCTCTTCCCGTATGGCACAGTTAGCAATACAGGGGCCTAAGGCGATAGACGTCCTTCAATCGTTAACTTCCGTCGATTTGTCCGCAATTCCCTACTACGCTTTCCAAACTGGAGAAATGGCCGGAGTGAAAGACGTTATCATCTCTAACACAGGATATACCGGCGCCGGCGGTTTTGAACTCTATTTTTATCCCGAAGTCGGAAAGCAGTTATGGGATGCCATTTTTGAAGCCGGCAAACCTTTCGGAATCAAACCAATAGGATTAGGCGCCAGAGATACCTTGCGTCTGGAGATGGGTTTCTGTCTGTATGGCAATGATTTGGACGATACTACCAGTCCAATAGAGGCCGGTCTGGGGTGGATTACCAAATTCACAAAGGATTTTACAGGAAAAGAATTGTTTGAAAAACAGAAAAAAGAAGGCGTTACCCGAAAATTAAGCGCATTTGTCCTGCAAGAGAGAGGAATCCCAAGACATGGTTACGAAATAGTGAACGGAAAAGGAGAAGTTATCGGAGTTGTTACCTCCGGTACCATGTCGCCGACAACAAAACAGGGGATTGGTTTAGGATATGTCAAACCCGAATATGCTTCGGTCGATTCGTCTATCTATATCCGGATTCGGAACAAAGATATTGAGGCGAAGGTTGTAAAATTGCCGTTTAGGAAGAAATAATAGATAGCAATTAATAATGACTTTGTTGCAACGGGATCCGGAACGGATTCCATCTTGGTAGCCCGAACGTTTTAACGTCGGGTTAGAATCATGCATCATTTTACCGGAGCGGCGAAGCCTCGAAATATTTTATACTTCGCACGGCATGTTTTTGTACATCATTTCATTCATTTTTTTCTGTAATGCACAAAAGATTATACCGCACAAAGTATCAATCCCTGTAAAATATATCGCCCAAAAGAGCCATACTTTTAAGAACATTTCATACTTTTGCACGGCTTAATCTATTTAACATTTCAAATATATGAACATTCAGGCTATTAAACTATCTGTATTGGAAAATATCGGCGAGGATGAACTTGCTTACGGGGAATATCTCTTTAACAACGGCGACTGTACGATTCTATCGCAATCGGCTATTTCTGTTGATTTTATGATGCGGATAAGCGGAAACGAGACGTTTAAGGAATATGTTTTTATTCTGGACGGGAATCATATCGTTCCCCAATGCGCAAATGAACGGATCGGCTGGAACCGATATTCGTATGCCTGTTTGTTGCAGTATGAGCACGAACTGAATCTGCTGGAACCGGGAGAGCCATTGGACCATAAGAAATATTCCCGGCAGGGCATGATGCAACGGGTGCTGACAGAGAGACGTCTGAAAGCCGAAAAAGCAAAATATCACATCAAATGGGCGGCGAATATTTATGGAGACCATATCCTGACGAACGAAAAAGGGATACGCTACAATGTTTTCCTGCGCAACTTTGAGAATGAAACGGGATACAGCAACAGCATGGATGCGGCGCTGAACAAGCTCGGCACTACCAAACACGTCATGTACGCGTTCCGCGAATTGAAAGGGAATAAAAGTTTATACGACAGCCTCAGCCAGGAATATCCCTTTATTGAAATATTCTGCGACCCGCTGAACGACTACAAAATCAGCCTGTATTACCCCGGAGAAATGCCTGCGGATGAAAAACTGCTGATTTCACGCTATTTCGGGAAATCAAGTTTTATAGAGGACGATAATGCAACATCACTGTTAGGATTTATTGAAGAAGTTTCCGAATATCCGCATATCTGCGTTCGCCCCGAAGTGAAAGAAAAAATTGAGCGGCTTTTCGAGCAAAAAATGTTGAAAGACCTGAGCGGGAAATGCGAATTTGATTTTTCTTCCATCAAGACGGAACTGTTCCCCTATCAGAAAGACGGCGTGAAATTTGTCCTGTTCCGCAAGGCTGCCATTATTGCCGACGAGATGGGTTTGGGAAAAACCTTGCAGGCCATAGCGGCGGCCATGCTGAAAAAGGAACTGTTCGGGTTTAAGAAGACCTTAATCGTTTGTCCGGCAACGCTTAAATCCCAGTGGAAAAAAGAAATCGAAAAATTCACGTCCGAAAAAGCGCATATCATAAGCGGAACGCCTCAGGAACGCAAAAATCAATATCTATCCGAGCAGTCGTTCTTTCACATCGTCAACTACGAAATGGTGCTGCGCGACAGCCTGATCATCAACAAAGCGGGCGTAGACTTCCTGATTCTCGACGAAGCACAGAAAATCAAAAACTACGAAACCAAGACTTCCGCAGCTATCAGACGCCTGAATCCCGTTCATACGCTGATTATCACAGGAACGCCCATCGAAAACCGATTGATCGACATCTACGCCATCATGTCGGTGATAGACCCGTACTTTTTCGGGCCTTTGTGGGAGTTCTCATACCAGCACTGTCTTTTCGACCCCGAACGGCCTGATAAAATCAACGGTTACTATAACCTGCAGCAACTGAACAAAAAACTTTCGGAAATACTCCTCCGCAGAGAAAAACGCACGGTTATCAACCAGTTGCCAAACGTCCAGCAAATCAATATCCCGGTCGAACTCTCGCCTTTGCAGGAAGATTTGCACGGCTCGTTTGCCGCCGGAATAGCGCGCATTATTTCAAAAAAATTCCTGACGCCATTCGATCTGCAACGCCTGCAACAATTGCTGACCAACATGCGCATGGTGTGCGATTCGACTTACCTGATAGACGATACGACCAACGAATCTCCGAAAATGGAAATATTGAAAGAGATTTTGTTTGAAAAGATCGATTTGCATCATTCCGACAGGAAAATCATCATCTTTTCCGAATGGGTAAAGGTTCATAAGCTGATAGGACAAATACTTCGCGAGAACAAAATCGGATTCGTAGAACTTACGGGAAAAGTTCCGGTTGCCCTGCGGGGCGAACTGATAAAGAAGTTCGAAAGTCGCCCGGAATGTAAAATCTTCCTCTCGACAGAAGCCGGAGGCGCCGGCCTGAACCTGCAGGTTGCCGACATCCTCATCAACTTTGAACTGCCCTGGAATCCGGCCAAGAAAAATCAACGGATCGGGCGTATCGACCGCTTAGGTCAAAAAAGCGAAAAGCTGACCATCTATAACTTTGTCACACGCAACTCCATCGAACAGCAGATTGCCGCCGGACTGCTCGTAAAACAAAACCTGTTTGAAGGCGTACTCGATTCCAGTAGCGCCACCAACTACGTTGATTTTTCAAGCAAAGGACGCTCGCAATTCATCAAGCAATTAGAAGCATTCCTCGGCAGGGAACCCGTCGATGACGAGCCGGTTATCGAAGAACCGGCAGAAAAAACCGCCGACGCCCCAACCGAAACAGATTCCAACGACTTGAGCCAGATTGAATTTATCGAAGACTTGAATGATGACGATACCAAACCGGAAGAAGAACCATCCGATGCCGGAACTGAAGCCGACTCAAAAGCCATAGAAATGGAACAGGTAATGAATAACGGAATGCAATTCCTCGCCGGACTTTTCAAAATGTCGACAGGAAAAGACATGGGACTCGAAAACCAAAAAATAGAAATCGACAAAGAAACCGGCGAAGTCGTAATGAGATTCAAAATGAAATTCTGACCACCGCACATGAAACTATTAGAAGAAGAAACCAACAAATACATATTCAGCAGGAAACTCATCGACTGGTATGACGCAAACAAACGGGAACTGCCCTGGAGAGGAATTTCCGACCCTTACCGGATATGGTTATCGGAAATTATCCTGCAGCAAACGCGCGTCAACCAGGGCATGGATTATTTTCTACGAATGATAGAACGCTTTCCCGACGTAAAAACCCTGGCGGAAGCAACCGAAGATGAAGTGTTAAAATACTGGCAAGGACTGGGTTATTATTCAAGAGCAAGAAACCTGCATGCCGCCGCCCAAATGATTGTCCGCGATTTTGGCGGACAGATGCCTTCCGATTACGGGCAATTAATCCAATTGAAAGGCATTGGTGAATACACAGCGGCAGCCATCGCTTCTTTCGCACAAAATGCGCCGCATCCGGTCGTTGACGGGAATGTCTTCCGCTTCCTGTCCCGCTATTTCGGGATTTCCGAACCGGTTGACACCGGAAAAGGGAAAAAACTTTTCACCTCAATTGCAGGCGACTTGATGGATCGGTCACGGGCGGGACTATTCAACCAGGCCATCATGGAATTTGGCGCATTGCAATGTGTGCCGGGACAACCGGACTGTCGCAACTGCCCGTTCTCCGATGCCTGTGTCGCTTTCGAGACGAATGAAATTGCTCGTTATCCCGTCAAACAAAACAAAACAACGACACAAAACCGCTACTTTCACTACTTTCACGTCAGAACAGGAAACTACACCTATATCTGTAAACGAACTCAGAAAGACATCTGGCATAACCTGTATGAGTTTCCCATGATAGAAACCGACCGTCCCATGCCGTTTGAGGAATTGCAACAGGAAAAAAGTTTCCGGGAACTCTTTCCCGATATTCACACCCCGATCTTTCGCCTGCAAATAGCCAATAAAAAGCATGTGCTGACACACCGGATACTTTGGGCGAACTTTTATGAAGTTACACTCGAAGTGCTTCCCGATTCTTTCAAGAATTTTATCCGGGTAGCGGAAAATACACTGGAAGCGTATGCCGTTCACAGGCTCATGCAAGCTTATTTTGAGAAAGAATAGAAAAAAATCTTTTTCTTTTTTTGCTATTCCCTTTCTTTTCACTACTTTTGGTGCGACATTCATTTATTTATTAATTATTAACCAAACTAAACAAATCATGTCAATCAACAAAGTTATTCTAATTGGGAATGTGGGAAAAGATCCCGAAGTAAGGTATTTTGACAATGGCGGCGCCGTAGCTAATTTTACTCTGGCAACGACAGAAAGAGGCTATACCGCAGCCAACGGTACAGTAGTGCCCGATCGTACAGACTGGCATAACATCGTCCTTTGGAGAGGACTGGCCGAAATCGCCGAAAAGTATGTAAAAAAAGGATCAAAGCTTTACATTGAAGGAAAAATTCGCACTCGCTCTTACGATGACGCTACCGGAAACAAACGGTACGTTACGGAAATCTATGGTGACAACCTGGAACTGCTGGACAGAAAGCCGGATGGGCAGGGAGGACAAGGACAGGCAAACGCCGCTTCTGCCGCTTCTTCATCGACTACAGTTTCTGCAATACCGTCTCCACCATTGGAGGAGGCAAAAGATGATTTACCGTTTTAATTGTTAATGGAAGAATGGAGTATTAGCTTGTTTATCGTCATCTGATACTCCATTCTCAATGATATTTGTCAAACTAAATTTTATACATGCTGGATTCTGATTTATCTTGCTTATTATTGGTCGATAGCTGGATGGTGTCCGTTACCGGAAAGATTGTCATCATTTTACTTACTATCATTTTATTACTGCTTTTCAGGAAGATAGCCTTCCCGCTTATTGTACGAAAAAAAATACCCGCACACAACTTGTCTGTAGACGAACTGTCCAAAGCGCTGGAACTAACTTCGGAAGAAATCCGTGACGACAAAGATATTTTGGAGGGAATTGTTCAGTTTCATGACAAAACAGTTGCCCAAATCATGACTTCCCGCTTAGACCTTTTTGCGCTGGAAGTTCAATCCGGATTCAAAGAAGCGATCGAGAACGTCGTTCGCGCCGGATATTCCAGAATACCCGTGTATGCGGAAACATACGATACAATCAAAGGTATCCTGTACATCAAAGATCTACTGCCGTACATCGGCAGAGCCGATCATTTTCGCTGGCAAAACCTGATCCGGACTGCCTTTTTCGTCCCGGAAACAAAGAAAATAGATGACCTCCTGGAAGAATTTCGCACGAACAAAATACACCTGGCAATTGTGGTCGATGAATTTGGAGGAACTTCCGGCATCGTTACGATGGAAGATATTCTGGAAGAAATTGTCGGAGACATCAATGACGAATACGACGATGAAGAAGATTCCCGATTCGTCAAACTTCCGGACGGATCGTATATTTTTGAAGCTAAAACGCTGTTGACGGACTTTTTCAAAATCACAGGCATCGACTCGAAGATATTCGATAAACTAACCGAAGACGTGGAAACATTGGCCGGCTTAGTATTGGAGATCAAAGGGAATTTTCCGGAAAAACAGGAAACCGTCGAATTCGACAAGTATGCTTTTCAAGTACTGGAAATCAACCAGCGGAGGATACTGAAAGTGAAATTCTCCGTCAAATAAAAGCAACTTAAAAACCATAAAATGAAATTATTGCCATCTATTTTCATCTGCTGTTGTCTGGGTATGTCCTGTACGGATTATTCCCCAAAGCCGAGCGGATATTTCAGGATAGAAACCGGACAGCACGTTTATCAAACTTATGCGGAAAATCCCGTCTTTTCCTTCGAATATTCCGGCAAAGCAAGCATCGTCCGCTTGAACGAAGAAAAGCATGGAATATGGTTCAATATTTTTTACCCCGAATTTCAAGCCAATATCCATTGCAGCTATTTACCGATCAACGCCGCAACGTTTGCCCTTACTGCAGAAGATAGCCGTGAACTCGTATATCGACACACTGTAAAAGCGGATGATATTATTTCCCAATACCTTGAAAATCCGGATAAAAAAGTGTACGGAGTACTATACGAAATAAAAGGAAACGTAGCTTCTCCCCTTCAATTCACGTTAACCGACAGTATCCGACACTTTTTTCGAGGCGCCGTATATTTTAATGCCATTCCCAATCAAGACTCCATTGCGCCGGTACTTAATTTTATCAAAGAAGATGTTATTCGGCTGATGGATTCGTTTGCTTTTAGAGCTAAATCTGCAGAGCAAACGCATCTTAATATTAACAAACGCTAGACATATAATAAAGCCTTAACTTTGCAGAAAAATCATTTGAACAAGCTTTTATCTGTTAGGTAACGGATTTTTTTGCTAAATCTTTTTTTAAAAGCTTGCTTTTTAAAAAAACATCGTATCTTTGCCCTCATATACACACGAGAGTAATACAAACACAGTCAAAGAGTTCTTTAAATATCGTCTGTATTAAAACGGAATAAAATTGTAAAATACCGGTTTGAAATACTTTCTCACATCAAGTTTCAATCCGGAGGGGTAATTTATTTACAGTACAGCAACACAATTATCAAGAGTATAACAGCAACCCATTCAAATGAATAAATGATGTTATCAAAAGCATTAACAGCACTTGCAACGCAGATGAACAACTATCTAAAACGCGCCTTCCACTTAAATGAGGAAATCGTATTCTTGCAGCCGCCGACAAACGCCTCTCAGTCGTCGCCAGGCAATCGGTTGCACTTGTTCCTTGCAAATATCGAACGGGAAACGGCCGGAGGGATAGCTTTCAACCGGCAGACAATTTCGGGCGAACATTTCCAGTCGGCGATGCCGGCATGGCAACTGCTGTTTGCGGCTCGTAATTATAAAAATATGTTTAACAATTAAAAAAAAGAAGTACTTATGGCGGTAATGAAAACACCCGGGGTCTATATCGTTGAAAAAAACGCATTCCCCAATTCAGTAGTTGAAGTCGCGACCGCCGTCCCCGCGTTTATCGGATATACCGAGAAAGCGGTAAACGGCAACAAATCGCTGCTAAATCAGCCTTGGAGGATTGCCTCGATGGCTGAATTCCGGACTTATTTCGGAAACGCACCCCTGCCCAAATTCGCAATCGAAGAAGGCAAAGCGGCGGACAATTCCCTGTTATTCAACGGTAAATACTATACCGTCAAACGACAGGATGCATTCACGCTCTATTACAACATGCTGATCTTCTACGCCAATGGCGGCGGCCTCTGCTACATTGTATCCGTAGGCGACTATTCGGCAGACGGTATCGACAAGGAAAAACTTGAAGCCGGTATCCAACCGCTCATCAAGGAACAGGAACCGACAATGGTAGTCATTCCCGAAGCGGTAAACCTGAAAAACGCCGCCGAATGCTACGCCCTCCAGCAGGCAGTCTTGAACCATTGCGGCAACGTGATGAAAAATCGCTTCGCCGTACTTGATATTTACGGCGGCGAAAAAGACCGCAAGCATCCCGACGGCGACGTGGTAAATGCCTTCCGTGAAGCAATCGGCAGCAATTTCCTCGACTACGGCGCGGCGTATTATCCCTGGATTAACACTTCGACTGTGCAGGAAAACGAACTGAGTTTCCTCAATCTCGACGTCAAAAAACTGAAAATGC